>JBKDPB010000001.1:0-8100 GCA_046342615.1 Planctomycetota bacterium
CGCAGACATCAGCCCTACCAGGATCGGGGCGTGGAATCGCCGAACCCCACGTGGCGATAGTCCCCCTCGCCCGCGCCATGCTGGTGGCTTCGCCAGGCAAATCGCCAGCTCGCAGCTTGCCATCCTCCGCGATGCGAACGATCGCCGGCTCGTTGGATTGAAAGGCGCTCGACCTGGTGACATCGCGCGTCGAGCCGTCCGAGTAATGGGCCGTCACGCTCAATTGCAACTCTTCTCCGGGTGCCAGCGAACGGGGCTCGGGTTGGATCGAAACTCGAACCAGTCGAGGATCCGAGGCAGTGGTCCTCGCGAAACCCATTTGGATCCATCGCTGCAAAAGAGCGTATTCCTCGCTGTCCCTGGTAAATCGAATGCCTCCACCATGGGGCAATTCCCCCGTCGCTTTCTGGAGCAAAAGACTCTCGCTGGGCGACGCAGGAGAAACACGCCTACCCCGGGCATCGGTGACAATCGATCGGAAGTCCATATCGGCATCGAAACCCAGCAGGGACAGGGCGAACCCGTTTTGGCCGCGCGACTTGCCATGACACGGCCCCGAGTTGCACCCGCGGGCCGTGAGGATCGGTTGAACATCCAGCTCAAAACGGACGGCTTGCAACGCCTCGGACCGCGATGCCGACACACTGGGTTCGGGCGCACTGGGTTCGGACGCTACCAGGATCGATCCCACCCACGCCAAGCAACCTATTGCGAGGCAATACCGCAACACAAGGGCGGGGTGGACATCGGGTGAGGATATCGAGGAAGTCTTGAGATCGGCCATAGGGGGGAAATCGAAGCGACCGAATACCGGGGAGGGATGGAGCTCTAGTTTATCTGGCGTCGCTGGCAGAAGATAGACGGTTCGGCCAGGATTGCCGTTCCCGGCTCAAATGCAGCCATCGACGAATCCGAGCCAGCCATTTTCGACGCGATGCAGGTCCGCGTGGTGCATGCGTTGTGAATACCATGTTTTCCCAGAGGGTTGCAGCAATGGCGACGCCTGGAAGGGCCTCTCCGAAAACCAACCTCGGTCCAACCGCTCGATCACCATAGCTCGCAATTGCTTGCCATAGCATTCCGTGTTGTCCTGGACCGGCCGAATCAACTGGCCTCCGACGGAAACGATCCTTCCCCCGGGGCGCACGTTGCCTTTGCGGTAGGTCCTGACGACGGGCAGCCAGTGCGGCCGATAGGGCCCCATGGGATGATGCGACCAGAAAGCTCTCAACCAATACGAATGCCAACCCGAGAGCATCCAATACTTGCCTTGCCAAGGAACCAAAGTGGCATCCATCAATCGCCCGCGGGCGAGAGTTGCGCACCGCTCCCACCGCATCGGAAAATCGATCGCGCGATACGCATCGACGCGTCGAACCGATTTCGATTCAGGCACCATGAAAATATCGTCCCCGTGACGAAAGACGAATGGGTAGGATAAATGATGCGGTTCGCGCAAGCAGACGCCAAGAACGTTCCACTCCTCCAGATCCGGACTCGATGCAACTCCGATCACTGCATTCGCGGAGTGAGTGAGCATCTCAAAAAAGACGAACCAGATTCCCTCCACTTGGATTGCAAACGGGTCGGCAGCCCCGACACCTCCCCATTTCTGCAACATGCTGCCTTCGATAATCGGACAGGACCGTAATCCCTCTTGCAATCCCCCGAGCGAACCAGCTCTCGTCAACCCGACCGACCAAGCGACTGTCATACGGCAATCCTAGCTATCAAACGTTTTTCGTCCTCGACGTTCTCAGCACCGCGCGATCACATCCTCGCCGAATCGCTCCATTTCTTCAAGCTGGGGACTGCATTGCAGGAGGAGCAAGTCGACTCCCGCATCGGCAAAGGCACCCACGCGTTCGGCCACTTGTTCCGGTGTTCCGATCAAGCCGGAGCGCAAGCCGCGATTGCTCACGGAGTAATCTTCGAGGCTGATCTGCTGTTCGAGTTGGGTCCCCGCAAGCCATTGCTGGTAGTTCTTGTATCCGGACGCCGATTGCTGGACGTCGGTGATACGAGCCACCTCGGATCTCGCCTCCGCTTCGCTGTTGCGAACGACCGTATAGGCGGCGACACCAAAGATCATGGGTGGCAATCCGAGCGACTCCCGACGGCGGCGCATATCTGCGATCTTCTCCGCGATGCGATTTGGCGGATCGCCATGCATGACGTAGGCATCGCACTTGCGCGCGATCAAGTCCTTGGCCGCCTCGGATTCACCGCCCGCATAGATGGTAGGCCTTGGTTTTGAAATCGGCTTGGGTTGCATCAGCGCGTTCTTGATCTGATAGAAATCGCCCGTGTAATCGCTGCCGTCGCGAGACCAGAGCAAGTCGACGACATCGAGCCATTCCGAAGTGCGATCGTAGCGTCGATCGTGTTGTTCGAATGCGACACCGTATTTCTCGGCCTCATCGCGCCACCAACTGGAAACCACATTGAGCGACAACCGCCCGCCGCCACCGATGTGGTCGATATTCGCAGCTTGCTTTGCGAGAAGGGCGGGGTTGTGAAACGTAGGCCGGACAGCGACCATCATCTCCAAGCGATCGGTGACCGCCGTGAGCGCAGCCGCTGTGGACCATGCATCGAGGGATGGGGCGTCTTCTCCCTTGATATCGTTGAGATTCAGCTCGGCGATCAAGCTCAAATCGAACCCGATCTGTTCGCTTCGCTGCGCGAGCTTCTTGACGTAGGTCCAGCTCGCCTCCATCCGTTCATCTTCGACGTTGCGAAGCCAACCTCCAAAGACCGGCATCCAGTACCCGAATCGCATCGCTTTCACCTGGCCCGTTGCTCGAGGTAATCGACCAATTTGACGAAGGGATCAAAGCCGACCACGTTTGTAGCATCGGCTACAAAATTGGAAAGGGCATTGATATCGTAATAAAGAATACGGCCGTCTCGATCGTCGACCATGTACTCGATCCCTCCCACATCGATATTCGCGGTTTGCATGATCCGCTCGCAGGCGTCGACCACTACGGATGGAGGCTGGTAGCCTTCAACGCGGAGCCCGGTCTTCGGTGCATCGACCGGACAGGCCGAGCGCTGCAATTCGACGCCGTCGCTGCGCTGGCAAATATCCGCTGGGCACAGGTTAAACGTCTCTCCGGTGACGAAGACCTTGATTGCGTACAGGAATTTCCCACCCAGCAACTCGACGCGAACGATGTGGTTGTTGCGAGCGGGTACATACTCCTGGAGCAGCGCGGTGTGGTCGACACCGAAATCGAGCGAGCCCGAGGCGGCTCCTCGCCGCAATCCCTCGCTCGTATCGAATCGAACGATCCCGGCGCCGCTCCCGCCGATGTTCGCTTTAAAGACCACAGGGAATCGCAACCCCGCCACCGCCTCATCCACTCGCGATGCATGATTGAGAACGCGGGATGCAGGATAACCCAACTGCAACTGCTGCAGAAGACTGAGCTGCCTGGCTTTGCTCGTCTCGATGGCAAACGCGCGCAAACCGTTGACAATCGGCACTCCCAATCGCTCGAGGTGGGAGAGCCAACCGAGCGTGTAAAACGTCCCCTGAATCCCATCGCGCAGGTAAGCCGACGGGCTCATCCGATTGAAAACCAAGGAATAGGGCGGATCGGCCTCCGATGGGTCATACCAATGCGCACGGGGATCGAGGCGGACATAAGGGATCGATCGCCGGTCGAGCTCGGCAAACAGCGGCAGGAACCAGTGGGGATGTTCGTGGTAGATGGCGAAAGGTTTGGAGACCACAGTCGTCAAATCGCTTTAAATTCCAGGAATCTTAGGTATCAACAAGCGGATCAGGATACCGCCGCATCGACTTCTGCAATAGGGACCCGCGTCAGCAAAGCAAGCAGGGAACACGCAAGCGCGGTGCACGCCGAGACATAAAACACGAAATCATAAGAACCGGTTCTCGATTCGAACGAAGCGACGAAGACCGGGCCGAGGGCGGACGCGAACACCGTTGGAATCTGGGCCAACGATTGGATCTTGCCGAGATGCGCCGATCCAAACGCATGCCTCCAGACAGAGAAGTAAACCACTGTCAAGATTCCACCGGCTGCCCCAAACAGGATGGCATACGCGACGACTTGCCACAACTGAGTCAACCAAGGAACCATCGCCATGGAGATCGACAAGATGCCCATCCCCAACGCTAGGCCCCTCGCGAATCCAAACCGTTTCAGGTACCTGCCGGTAGCCAGATGAAAAACCAAGCCGCTCAGTAGCCCAATCACCAGAAAAGCCTGAAAAACTCCTTCACCAAATCCGCGTTCCTCGAGCACATATTGGCTGAAGAGCGAGATTCCCGAACTGATCAATCCGAAACACGATATCGACAACGTGAAGACCCAAAAGCACGGTGTCGATAAGGCCGAAACCCATTCGCGTTCCTGGACCACATCCCGCTCCTCCGATCCGCGGGGTTCTTTTGCCTCCCGCGCGATGCGACGCGCGAGAACGGATACCAGCCAACAAGTCAGCCCACACAGGGCAATCGTTTGGCACCCCCAAGCGATTCGCCAGCCCATCGATGAAACCATGGCTGCGAGGATGCCGGTGGCAATCGCCATTCCCAAACTCATCACGATGGAAAAGCCACCCATCGCACTGCCGATCCGTTCTCGACCATAGAACTTTCCGACGAGAGACAGACTTACGATGGAGAGCATGCTTTGCCCGAACCCTCGAACGGCGATCATCGCGATGGCAAAGGCGAGGATCGATCCGCTCATGCTCATGCCCAAAACGCTCAAGGCTAAACATGCTACAACCGCGATGGCGACCCGAAGAACACCGAATCGGTCGATGAGCCAACCGGCCGGCAGGCAAAAGAGGGTACCCAATAAGGAAGCGCAGAAGTTAAGGTACGCATACGAAACGGTATCAAACCGCAAGTCTTCGATAACGCGTTTGGTGATCAATCCCAAGCCGTGTGTCCGTCCTGGCAGCGTAGCAGTCATCAGCAACGCTCCGAGGAGAATCAACCCGCGGGCGGAATCGCGCGGAGAAGGATCCGCTCGCCCCGATGCTTCTTGATCGCCTGGCACCGAGGATCAACCGTCGTTCTCGGTGACGACTTCCGCGCCACTGCGAGTCGACAAGGCCCGCCAAGTCGATAATTCGATCTGATTGGCGGTGAAGTTCACCGAGCCATCTGCTTTGAGTGTCATGACTCCACCGGTGTGCTTGCTGCGAGCCGCACGCCATCCAAAAGGCGTATAGATGATCTCCGGCCCTCCCCCCATACGCACTCCCATGCAATCGACCCGATCCGAGTTGGGACCAAAGAAATGGTTGTACAGGGCGCAACGATACTCACCATTCACCCACGCGAATCCGCGAGGATCGGCGTAATTCCAAGCCAGAGGAGTGCGGCAGGCGCTCTCCGTGAGCGGTGTCGTGAAGGTGAAACCGTAGGCGTTCATCGGGTCCCGCTTGGTGTTTCCGGCTGCTCCCAACACGCTCTCCGAGGCGGCGATGGTATTGGAGGTACCGTCGGTGATATTCCGAATCCTCGAGCTGGAGTTCACGAAGAAGATTCCATCGGTTTGTAGAGGTGTTCCCCCATTGATTCCCGACCCCGTGCACACCGCGTAGTTCGTTGGACCGAATGAGGCATGCAAGCGACGAAATTCGTCGCTCGGACAGAGAAAGGTCGGAACGATCGTCCGCGACCCGGCAACATTCTCCGGCGTGACCGCAAAGGAAGCGTTGTAGAGAGGTCTCGAGAGGTCGAGAATGTTGTAGGCGGCCGTGTTCTCGAGGTAGGGAGACAGCATCGCCAACGCCGACCATCGATAGAAAGTCCACGGCGTATTGGGGGCGTCGATGTACTCCATGGCGACACTCCCCGCGGGAAACCGCCGGAGGGCTGCCTCGTGATTGTGCATCGCCAAACCGATCTGCCGCAAGTTGTTGCTGCACGACATCCGTCGAGCGGCTTCCCGCGCGGCTTGAACCGCAGGCAGGAGCAGCCCGATCAAGATGCCGATAATGGCGATGACCACCAACAATTCAACAAGCGTAAAGCCCCTTCGAAGGCGCATCGTTTTGTGCGTATTCCGCCGATCAACATCGCCCTCGAAGCCTGCTATCATCCCTTGACCTTCCTTCGCCAGCGCAACAAGGATGCGCCGGCCAGTCCGCATGCCGCCGCGAGCATCGAAGATGGCTCAGGCACGGCCGAGAAATACATCACGGAAGTGTATGGGGTGGTTTGAACTCGAGAAGTCATCAGTGCGCCCGTCGAATCGAAGAGGAATAAGCCACCGTTGTTCTGGAAATTGTCGCCTGGTGAAAACGGATTGGTCCGTCCCAAAGCCGCGACGAGCAAATTGCCGCTGCCATCGATCGACACGCCCGAAGGGCTGGTGAAATCGGGACTCGTGAACGACTGCGGTGGCGGGGGCAGGAGCGACGAGTCGATGGTCACCCCACCCACGATGGCTCCGGAAGCATCAAACTTGGTCACGCTGTTCGAAAATGCCGCGCCGCCGACGTACACCGCATCGGAGCTGTCCACCGTCGCCAAACCATTCGCAACCGGATTCGTCGCATTGAAGCTCGAGGTTACTCCCGTCGAGGGATCGTACACCAAAACTCCCGCCCCGGCGAACGTCGAGATGATCACCTTGCCCGAGCTGTTGACGGCAACGCCGCTGGGCAGGTTATCTCCGACCCCGAGGTTCGGAAGAACAATCGTCGTCTCCGACGTGAAACTGGAGTTGAAACGGGTGAGAGTGTTACCTCCATTGTTGGCGACGTAGACGTTCCCGCTCGCATCGACGGCGAGTCCCGCAGGTTGGTTGAGACCAGACGATGTATGTTGGCCGACAACCGCACCGGTCGTCGAATTCAACTCATAGATGGTGCCAGTGAACCGTCCGGCGACCAAAACGCGGTTGGTAACCGGGTTGTATGCCATACCCACAATTCCCGGCGCGGACCCCGTCTGGCCGAAGATGTCCGAGAACGTGGTGAGCGTATTGGTGGCCGTATCCCAGCGGTCCACCCGACCCGAGAAAAGCCCACCCGCCAATACGATTCCCGCAAACGCCGCAGGGGCGGTCAGCCCCCACACCAATACCATCGACAAACAACTCAGAACCAATCTCATGATGTACTTTCAAGGTGCAACAAACCGGAGGGGGAGCAACCTATCGGATCGCTCCGTCATCTGGGCGGCACCGCATTATCCTTGCGGGGCAAGAACGTGTCAAACGATCGCTATGGGTGTCGACAGCAACGGTTTTTCAAACCGTCTTCCATTGCCGGTCCCGGGCGCTGTCCAACACGGCATCGCACACGCGCTGCGTCTCGAGCGCGTCGCGGAACGTCGGGTGCGCGGGCTCGCCACCACTCAGGGATTGCAAGAAATCCGCCACCTGGTGAATAAAGGAGTGTTCATAACCAATTTGCAAGCCTGGGACCCACCAATTCCCCATATACGGTTGGTTGCCATCAGAAACGTGAATACTGCGCCAGCCTCTCACGACGGATTCGTCGGAGTAATCAAAGAATTTCAAACGATGCAGGTCGTGCAAATCCCAGGCGATGCTTGCATTCTCGCCGTTGATTTCCAGGGTGTAGAGGGCCTTGTGCCCGCGGGCGTAGCGGGTGGACTCGAAGAGCCCGAGCGAGCCGTTGGTAAAGTGGCAAAAGAAGGAACAGGCGTCGTCGATTCCGACCGGCTGCTTTTTGCCCGTTTCGGCATGAACCCGTTCCTTGACAAAGGTCTCGGTCATGGCGGAAACATCGCGAATCGAACCGTTGATCCAGACTGCGGTATCGATGCAGTGGGCGAGCAAGTCGCCGGTAACGCCGCTCCCAGCCGCGTCGACATCCAACCGCCATGTCGCGGTACCCCCTTGAGGCACATCGGCGTTGATGGTCCAGTCCTGCAAAAAGTTGGCGCGGTAGTGGAAGATCTTTCCGAGCTTGCCCGAGGCCACGATCTGCTTGGCCAGCGTGACCGCAGGCACCCGGCGATAGTTGTACCAAACCATGTTGGGCACACCGGCTTTTTCGACCGCGGCACACATCTCTTCCCCTTCAGCGGCGTTCATTGCCAACGGCTTCTCGCACAGGATCATCTTCCCAGCC
>JBKDPB010000002.1:0-5724 GCA_046342615.1 Planctomycetota bacterium
GTTGCGGCTTGGCCAATCAAACGCCGCCGAGCCCTCAACGATCGATCCCGTCGCGTTGCAACTTCGAGCGCTCTGGACGATGGCCGCGGCAAATCGCTTGAGCGACGAGCATCTCTTCCGTTTGATGCGATCCCCCCAACACGAATCGGTTCATGCATGGGCGATCCGATTGCTCGCCGATCGACTGGAATTGATGGAGGAAAACAAGCAAACCGAAGGAGAGGCCGAGTTGGTCGACATGCTGGCGTCCAAGCCGATTGCGGACATCAGCCCCTTGGTGCGGCTTCATGCGGCAGCCCTCTTGCCGAAATTCAGCCACCAGCATTGGCGACTTGCCGGGATGTTGATCAAGAGCCGGGACTTGGCGTCCGATCGGGATTTCCCGCTGGTTTTCTGGTATGGAACGAAACATTTGGTGGCCGACCATCCCCTGCGCGCAGCCAAGATGGCCGTCGACTGCAAGATTCCGAAAGTGACCGAGTTGTATTTGCGGCGTTTCGCTGCCGCAAAGAGCGACGGCGAGGAAGCCGCGTCGTTTCTGTTGGCCCGCATCGCTTCTCTCAACGATCCCGACCTGCACGCGGCGGCGGTGCGAGGTTTGTGGCAAGCGCATCAAGGGCGACGCAACGTCACGGCGCCATCGTCCTGGCCGCAACTCTCCGAACGCATCGCGACGCATCCGGAGCCAGCGGTTCGCGAAACGGGTTTATTGCTCCGAGCGTTATTCGAGGGGAGCGTCGCTGCCGAGGAACTGATCGCCCTGGCGACCAACACACAGGCCTCCCAAGCCTCTCGGCGAGCCGCCATCGGATCGTTGGGGTCGATTCAAGATGCGAAGGCGCGCGATGCCTTGTGGAAACTGGTTCCGGACCAGTTCCTGGGTGGTGCCGCCGCGGAATCGTTGGGCCGCATGCTGAGCATCGAGGAAGCCAAGCACTTGGCGGACATGCATGCAACCGTTTGGCCACCGGGCAAGTCGGGAATCGTCGTCGCACTGGGCAGCCGACGCGATACCTTGCCCATCCTTCTCGATGCCGTTGACGGCAAGCAAATACCGGTGGAAAGCATCGATGCCGCGACATGGCGCCAGTTCGCATCGGTGGCCGACTGGGACCTGCTAGTCCGCGCTCGAAAAATCAACCCGACTCTAGGAATCTCCGCCGACCAAAACGAAAGAATACGACAATGGGAACAACAGTACAACGACGAACGATTGGCAACGGCGAACGCTTCCCGCGGCCGCGCCCAATGGAACTCCCTTTGCGCATCCTGCCACAAGATGTTCGGCGAAGGGGGGGCAATCGGGCCGGAACTGACCGGGGGGCAACGAAGCAATTTGCGATACTGGCTCGAAAACATCCTCGAACCTAGCGCTGTGGTTGCCGAAAATTATCGCATCACGGCCTTCATGACCGACGATGGCCGAGTGATCACCGGAGTCCCACTCTCCGAAACCAACCAGGAAATCACCATCCAAACCGCCACGGAAAAAGTCGTGTTGCACAAGACGGAAATCGAGCGACGCAAGCCATCGCAAATGTCACTCATGCCCGAGAAAATTCTGGAACCACTCGATGACAACGCTCGTGCCGATCTGCTGAAATATCTCATGAGCCCAACCCAAGTCCCCGCCAGGTAGTTCCCAGTACCATGAATCGCAAAGAACGCGCCTCGGTCGTTCATCGTCGCCTCAACGCGTTGTACCCGGAAACGGAGATCCCTCTGGACCACGCGGATCCGTATACGCTGCTCGTGGCGGTGGTCCTGAGCGCCCAGTGCACCGACAAGATGGTCAATCGCGTCACCCCCGCTCTCTGGAAACTTGCGGACAATCCGCAAGACATGAGCCGACAACCGGTGGAGAAGATACGCAAAATCATCCAGCCGTGTGGGCTGAGCCCTCAAAAGTCCAAGGCGATCAAGGAGTTGTCCAAGATTTTGGTCGACGAACATCGTGGCCAGGTTCCGCCATCGTTCGAAGCTCTCGAGAAACTGCCCGGGGTAGGTCACAAGACCGCGTCGGTCGTCATGGCCCAGGCATTCGGCGTCCCCGCATTTCCCATCGACACGCATATCCATCGGCTGGCCCAACGCTGGGGATTGACCAGCGGTCGATCGGTCACCCACACCGAAAAAGACTTGAAGGGGCTGTTTCCTGAGTCGAGCTGGAACTGCCTCCATCTCCAGATCATCTTCTACGGACGCGAACATTGCACCGCGCGAGGATGCGACGGCACCGTGTGCGGGATTTGCCGCGAACTGTATCCCAAACGCCGCAAGGGTGTCGTTACGAGGAAGTAACCCCGGCTACCCAACGCGCCGTCCGAAACGAGGTGTGCCCGCTGGGGTTCCCGTCGTTTGTTGCCGGATTGCCAGTCGCTTCATCGCCCCCCCTTTCTGAAAAACCACCCTCTCCAGGGGGAATTTCTTGCCCTGCGCCCCTTGACGATTCGGCTCCGATGATCAAACTGTGTACAGAATTCGGACCGAAAAGTTTGCCCATCCCCCCAAAACGGGTCCAACATCAGCAAGAAGCATTCCCCCCCATGAGCATGAAATTAATAAAACTAATCGCGATCATTGGCTGTGTGTCGTTGTTCGACTTCCCATGCGTTTTTGCGGGCAGCTACATCTCGGACGGCGGCTTTGAGGGGCAAGCAGCTGCCCAGTCGCTTCCCTGGTATCAAACAGGACCTAACGGCGAAAAATGGGGGAGAGCATGGAATGGTGATTGGTCCCCGGCAGGCCTCGAATCTTCATGGCGTGCCATTGAGTCGACGGGTAGCTCCTGGGTAGGCGGTTCGATCGCTCGCACGGAAGATTTCGCCACGGGCTGGAAATGGGCTCGCACTGGAGATGTTTTCGGCATCATCAAAGATCATCAAACCATGTCGCTTACCTTCACGGCAACCGCGAACAACTCGGCTACCCTCAACTGGTATGATGCCGCTCGGAACTCGTGGCGAGGAGACACTTGGTTCGGCAGGGAGAACAACTACAGCGTTACGGTCACCGACGATCTCAACAACGTGCACACCATTGCGAATGAAACCAGCAAGCTTTTCTCGGGAAGCGACGCGAACAGCTGGATCAATGCGAGTGACGATCGGTTTACGTTAGCGGGAAAGCAGGGATGGTTTTCAAAGACCAGCAGCACCTTCTATCTGACGGCCGGTCGGACCTACACCCTCAGCTTCAATAGCTTGAGCCCAACCTATTTTGACGCGAACGGCAATTTGAAAGTGGACGATCGGACCACCCTGCTCGATGACATCAGCATGACGTTATCCGCCCCTCCCCCTATCCCAGAACCGACAACGATGGCCATTTTCGGCCTTGGTGGTCTGGGCCTCGCGTTTCTGCGGAGACGACGATAGCGAGTGGTGTTCAACCGATCGAGGTGGCGATGCTCCGATCTCGATCGAACGACAACGACCACTGAGGACGAGAAGTAACGACACGACGAGCAACCGAGCTGACCGAATCCTTCGGTGCATCGGTTTGCTCGGGCTGCTCTTCGTACTCCTACACGTACTCAGTCCGACAGGACGGTACTCGTACTCACGACGGACCGTTAGGCTGTACCACTGGGTCCTGGTCTACGCACTGGTCCGCGTTGGTGTTTCGAGATGGAAGGCGAATCAAAGGTCGAAGAGGGAAAACGCATTACAGCGTCCCCGTTCGGAGTATCGGACAATCGCGATGCTGCTATCGACGCCCCCCTTCGAGCACGAGTACCGTGCATTTACGCGTCCTAAGTACCAGGGGATCCTGTGACGCGAAGGCAAGAATGAGTTTGTCCGTCTCGCGACTCAACTGACTGGACACTCTTTTTTTCTTGAATTAACGAGTACGAATTCGAGTCAAACGCCCTTAAAGAATGCATGCTGTATGCGCCCAGCCAACTTGACCTTCCCCTTCGAAAGTATGCCCGCCGTGAAAGCCCATGAAGTCTTTCGCTGTTTATCGTTGATCCTTGTGGTGGCGATGACATCAAGTATTCAAGCCCAATCCCCCTCCATCGATGGCGGGTTGACCTGGACAGGTTGGACCGATAAGGGATTGTCGAATCAACTCGGCGTTTGGGGCAATGGTCCCACTGACAATCCATTCCGTGTTTATGCAACTTCTTTCTATTTCGAAAACAACTCAAAGACGGGCAATCCTGTTGGCGGTGGTGGAACAGGCGGTGGTTCCGGTTTCGGAACTGGAAGTCATTCCGCAGGTGCGTTCTCGAACGGCAATCGAATTTTCGGGATCGGCGTGCGAATGGTTGATGGACCTTTGCCTAACAACTTTTCGTTCGTACGATTTGATCTTACCAATAACGCTTTCCGAGCTGCGACAAGTGTTGGAGGCACTGACGGCCGAACTAGCATTTCTGATTGGGGCAGAAACGGCGACTTTAGCGTTCAATTCGCTCATGATTGGGCGGGTCAGGAAGTAAGCATTCAGACTGGACAAGGCGCACAGTATGGTGGTCCGTCGATTATTGGTCCGGGCACGCCTGGGTACGTCGCAGGGTCCAGCACCGGTTGGCCATACGATTTTCCATTCCGAGCCTTTGCTCAGTCAAACAGTTACCAGATGTTCTTCGATGTGACCAAAATGCAGGCGCTATACAGCAGTTATGGCATGGGAACGATTGGTGATACCATCAATTTCTCTCTGTTTGGTCCAAACGGTACCAACGTCGCGTTCGGCAATACGTTTTTCAACGCTCCTCCCCCCATTCCCGAGCCTGCGTCGCTCTCTGCGATGGCTGCGGGACTGACGAGCTTGCTCTTGTGGCGACGCCGCACGACGAAGTCGTGATCCAACGAGCTAAGTTAGAGGATCCGGTTCATCCGCTGCCCGCGTGAGCGTTGGTAGTGACCGTACTTCTTGGGAGGCGACCTGATCAAAGGTTCCTCCATGGGTACAGTGGCACCGGATGTCGCGACGGGCGGATCGCAGTTCGACCGGACCGGTTGCGCTCGGATTGCCGCTGACACTTCGCGATTCCAAGCCGGCGAAACCGCTGGTTCGCACGGTCACATCGACGACACTGCTGTTGTCTCGTTGCTGCTCATTCCGGTCCGAGGTCAATGCAGTCGTGCGTTCCGACGGATCATGCGGAATCCATCGCAGTCGAGTATCGACATGCGAGGGTTCTTTCTCTCGCGCAGCGCCTCGATATCCCTTAGGCCTCGGATTCGCAGATCCGCCGTTCGCAGAACCGATACCCAAGTTCGAGTGTGCATCAGTGGATCACCGCAGGAGAAGATAGCTGCGCATGATATCCGGCACACAGATACATTCCTTTTCGCGTTTCGTATCAACGAATCTGGCAGTGGCAGGGCCTCAGCGACAACGGCAACGAACTCGATCGATTTCTTGTTCGATTCTCGCGTTGCGGAACTTGATCCTGAACCGATGTTTCACGTCATCGCCCACGAGTTTGTGCATCTGTGGGGACGGCATTCCCTCGCGATTGGGCAAGGGGACACCCCATCCCAAGAATTGACTTACCAAGGTGGGTGGTTGCTGGCCGCTTGGCTCGATGCCGCTATCCGCAAGAAAGCCTTGGCTGACGATAACAAGCTTGAGTTTACCCCTTCGGCAGGCGATGTTACCAAACCCGGTACGCTCGATGTATTGATGCGGGATTTCAATAACGATCCCCGGTGGAACAAACATGTCCGTCCGACTCCGGCACTTTTCCTGGAACGCCCCGCTAAATAT
>JBKDPB010000003.1:0-29239 GCA_046342615.1 Planctomycetota bacterium
CACCGCAGGCGATTTCGGAACTGCGCCGGCTGGGAGTTCGGACCAAAGTCATCACGGGTGACAATCGTGTCGTGGCCGCGCGATTGGGCAGCATCATGGGGATTGAGAGCCCGGAAATTCTGACGGGTGCCGATCTACACCGCATGAACGATGCGGCTTTGGTTCAGCGCGTGCGAGATGTCGACATCTTTGCCGAGACGGAGCCCAACCAGAAAGAACGCATTCTCATCGCCCTTCGCAAAGGAGGTGAGGTCGTTGGATATTTAGGTGATGGAATCAACGATGCCTCCGCCCTTCATGCCGCGGATGTGGGAATTTCGGTCGACAGTGCCGTGGATGTTGCCAAGCAAGCGGCGGATATGGTTTTGCTGCGGCAGGATTTGGGGGTGATTGCCCGAGGAGTCGTCACGGGCAGGACCACTTTCGCCAACTCGATCAAGTACGTTTTGATCACCACGAGCGCCAATTTCGGCAATATGGTGAGCATGGCAGGAGCCTCCCTGTTTCTTCCCTTCCTGCCTTTGCTGCCCAAGCAGATCTTGCTGAACAATTTCCTGTCGGATCTGCCAGCGCTCGCGATTTCCACCGACAACGTCGACCGAGAGCAGATCGAGCATGCGCGCCGATGGGATCAGGGAATGATTCGCCGGTTCATGATCCTGTTTGGTGCCATCAGTTCCGTCTTTGACTTTCTGACCTTCGGCGTGCTGCTGTGGGTCCTCCACGCCACTGAATCTCAGTTTCAGACGGGCTGGTTCATCGAGTCATTGATCACCGAGCTGACGATTGTGATGGTGGTCCGAACCCGTCGCGCCTTCTTTCAATCGCAACCCGGCCGTTGGCTCGCGCTCGCCACCGCCGTCGTCGTCGCGATCGCTTTGATCGTGCCCTACACCCCCTTGGGGAGCCTCTTTGGTTTGGTCCCTCTGCCGTGGTGGTGGCTGCTTATCCTGATCGCCATCACTTCGGCATATCTGATGGCGAACGAAGCGGTCAAGCAATTCTTCTTTCGCTCGCAGGCTCGCCGGGAAGGCCAGGTTCCGTAGTTCCCGGGATACCCGGATCCATCCATCCTGCGAGCCCCATCCTGCGAGCCCCTTCAGAGCGAGCCCGGCTGTCGCCGGAACGTGCGGTTAGGGAGCGTAACCGGGGATCCCGCCTTCGACCGCGCTGAACTCCGCCCAAATCGGCATGTGGCTGCTAACTTGAAATGCTTGCTCCGCCGTCAAATTGAATTGGCGAAGGATATCGAGCGTGCCCGACCGTCCGAGAAACTCGTCGGTCCCCTTGGCGGGAAACAGGATATTATCGAGCATTTCGTTGCTGGAGATGGTGGTGACGACCTCTTCCAGGGCGAACGCCATTCCGATTCGGCGCAGATTCTCCATGCGTTGATTGCCGCATGAAAAATCTCCCGCGAGCACAATGTCGTCTTCGTCGCGGCCATCGTGAAGGATCGTTCGAACCAACTCAGGCAGCAGCGGAATTTCTTGATCCACGCGATGAGGATTGATCCGAATATTGACCAGGGAGAACGTGAACGCCTGATCCTCGGGGACTTGTTTGGCTCGAAACCATGCCACCAGCGGCTCGTACTCCAGTTGGTCGGTGGGATCATCGACCGTGTAGAGTTGATAACGATCCATATCGACCCGTTCAGCATCGTAGATAAAGGCGAAGTGCATGGCTTGGATTCCCGAGCCGACCCGCGGTCCGATGCAGTAATCGAACGTTCGATCCGATTGATTGATGCGGTCGACCAACCTGGGGAGCACATCGCGTTGCTGCGGCTGAACATCCTGAATGGCCACGACATCGAAAGATCGTATCACCCGGGCCAGAATCTCCATGACGGCGACCTTGTTCGCCTTGTTTTCCCCGAAGGCTTGCAGGTTGAACGAAGCGATGCGGATCGCGGGGCGTTTCGGCTTGGGCGGAGCAATATCGCCGGAATTCGATGGTGCGCTGACCCATTTGGTGGGCGCCCAGGTCTTCTTGTCCAAGACCGGCATCGGCTCCGCAACCGCCCCCGACTTCGGCGCATCGACTTGTTTAGCAACGATGCGCAGGTTCTCCCAGCCGCCGATGGTGTAATGCTGGGAAGCATATCCCAGTCCGGCGACGATCGCGATCAACCAAAATACGCGCGATTTGAGCAACGACATAGCGTCTTGGGTTATCGACCGCCGACGCTGCGAGTCTGGCTTGGAAGATGCCCCAGAGTGGGAATCGATGTCGGAAGGTGGCAGTTTTGCGCGATTATTCCGACAACGCCAGCGTCACCGACCGCAGGTCGGCTTGGATTTGCGTTAGCAGTTCTTCTTTGCTGGAAAATTTTCGCACAGACCGAATGCGGTGCGTGATCTCGACCTCCAGGTTTGCACCATACAAGTCGGCGGAGCGGCCGATCAGGTGAATCTCGACTTTGTCGGTATTCTCGCCGAAGGTAGGGTTGGGGCCGATGTGGATCGCTGCGGGAGCATGCAGCAGCGATTCGGCACCGGCCCGGGCCTCGATCCCGTTGGCTCGGACAACGCGGCCGGCATAAACCCCATGAGCCGGAATCAGAACCGGAATACTTCCCAGGTTCGCCGTAGGGAACCCGATCGTTCGGCCTCGCCCGGCGCCCGATTCCACGATTCCGACGATTCGGTACGGTTCGCCCAAGGCTTGGTTCGCTTGCTCGATCCGGCCCGCCTCGACCGATTCTCGGATCGATGAGCTGGAGATCCATTCATCGTCGATGCGTTGCGGCTCGACGATGGTTAAGACCATGCCTTGTTGATCGCATAACTGCCTGAGGCGATCGACATCCCCGCCGCGATCCTTGCCAAAACGAAAATTGGGACCCTCGACCATACCGCGAATCCCCAATTCCTCGACGAGAATCCGTTGGAAAAAAGAATCGGCATCGAGTTGCAACAGTTGGTGGGTGGTGGGATAAGCCACGACGTAATCGACCCCCAATTGCATCAACAACTCCACTCTCCGCTCCATCCACGTCAGAGGCTGCGGCCAAGGCCCCGGCCGCAGCAATCGAAGCGGAGGCGGATCGAAGGTGAAGATCATTGCGGGAGCGTTCTGCCGACGTGCCATGCGAAGCAATTCGGCGACCAGAGCGCGATGCCCTCGGTGAACACCATCGAAGTTGCCAAGAGCGATCACGGCCCCTCGAGCCGAGTGGGGAAGTTCGTCCAACGATCGGATCGGGTTGTTCGTCGACGGATCCAGATTCCGAGCCATCAAGGATTACCCCATCACCGACCGAACCAAATCGCTCGTGCGAAGCGGACGCGTGGAGACAAAGACTTCTCCCGCCCGGCAATGAGCCGCTGCTCCCGCCGCGATCGCCAAGCCTCGCACCCGTTCAAAGATGTGGGCTTTGGCTGGAGGGAACTGGGTTTTGTAACAACCAATACTTTCGATCTTCTGCTCCAACGTTTCCGAGATATCCATGGTGATCGAGTGCTCCAATCCATTGGCAGGAGCCGGCTCAAAGGCCAATCGGAAATAGAGCTGGCGGTCGATCGTGTGCACGGGCAAGCCGCCAAAAAAGTCGTCCCATTTCGTGAGCCTCGAATAGAACACCGCCGCATCCGTGATCTGCATCGCCTGGTAATGGTCGGGAGACGCCATGGGTGTCTTGCTGCCAAACCCAATGATCACCTTGGGCCGATAACGACGAAACTCAGTGGCCAGAGCGATGCGTTCTTCGAAACCATCCATCAAGCGGCGGTTGGAAAAGCCGAGGATCTTTCGAACATGGACTCCGAGTACCGCCGCCGCTGCGCTCGCCTCCGTGCGTCGCACCTCAGGCGATGGGCATAAGGGAGTCGGCTCGCCGTCGGTCAAGTCGATAATCCCCACCCGATAGCCGGCACGGACCAACGCCGCCAGGGTTCCCCCGCAAGCGATCTCGATGTCGTCCGGGTGAGCTCCGACGGCAATCACATCTAGTCCCTCTGTTTCTGTTTCCATGCACCGATTTGTACCCCGTGCCAGGCAATCCCATCAACCTCTTCCGGACAGAATTGCGAACAAACGCTTTACGTCGCTTGAACGATCATTATGCCGACCTTAACGCTAAATCGTTGCGCCGTAGAGGGATCCTGCGTAGTTTTTGTGCTTTTGAGGCCAATCTGCAAACCGTGTAAGCAACCTGCGCGGTGTCCCTCCAACCCAATCGTTGCCATAAAAATCTTTGCTTGCATTTTCCTTTGGGTTTTCCACGGCTACGCGGGAAGTGGCTGAGAGCCGTCAGAGAACGGCCTGTTTTTTGCTATATCGAAAAACAGGCGGGTACTGTGCGTAATCTCTCAGCATAGGGCTGCCCAAGAACAGGTCTTTGGAGAGAGACGTAGAAGGCGGTGGTAGAAATGATTCGAGGGTTATTAGGATTTTTGTTATTGGCGTGTGGGTCATCGGCTTTGCTAGCCCAGGACACCGCCGGAGGCGCGGCGGAGACAGTTGCCGTTGCCGCACCTGCGACGGCGGTTGCGGCAGCCCCACTGAACACGGGGGACCAGGCGTGGTTGTTGGCGAGTTCAGCACTCGTGTTGCTGATGACACCGGGGCTCGCTTTTTTCTATGGCGGGTTGGTCGGGCGGAAAAACGTTCTGAGCATCTTGATGCAATGCTTTATGTGCATGGCCTTGGTGACGGTCCTGTGGGTGGTCGTCGGTTTTAGCATGGCCTTCTCGGGGACCGAAATCGGCGGCGGATTCTGTGGAAGCCCGTTGACCCACTTCTTGTTGGAGGGAGTCAAGACCGACCAGTCGTTTGAACCGATGACGGGAGTCAAGTTGGGGATCAGTCAGCAGACCTTCATGGTCTTCCAAATGATGTTTGCCATCATTACCCCAGCCTTGATCATCGGAGCGTTCGCAGAGCGAATGAAGTTCATTGCCTTCATGTTGTTCGTGGGTTTGTGGAGTCTTTTGGTCTATTCCCCTGTTGCCCACTGGGTTTGGTACGGACCTGACTCGAGCATTTTTGGATTGGGGGCCTTTGACCCCACAACTGCGATTCCGATCAAGGCGCTCGATTTCGCAGGAGGTACGGTGGTCCATATCAATGCAGGGATTGCAGCGTTGGTGGCTTGTTTGGTCATTGGCCCGCGGCGTGGATACCCCAAACAGATCAATCCGCCGCACAACCTTCCGTTCGCCGTTTTGGGGGCTGGGTTGCTGTGGTTTGGATGGTTCGGGTTCAACGGCGGGAGTGCGTTCGGCGCGACCCCCCAAGCAGTGCAAGCATTCGTCACCACTCAAGTGGCCGCGGCGACGGCAGGATTGACTTGGTCGCTGATCGAAGTGGTGCGAAACGGCAAGCCGACCGCGCTCGGAATGATCACCGGAGTCGTAGCGGGACTGGTGGGTATCACCCCCGCCGCTGGATTTGTCGATGTCAAAGGAGCGTTGGTGTTTGGAGCGGGAGCGACGATCGTCAGCTATATTTTCGTTGCTTATGTAAAGCCAGCTCTCAAGTACGACGACTCGCTGGACGTTTTTGGTGTTCACGGAATGGCGGGGATTTGGGGTGCGATGGCGACTGGCTTGTTCGCACTGGAGAAGTTCGGCGTCGGCACGACGTTCGCTGACGGTGTTGCTACGGGTGGCGGTGGCGGCTTGTTCACCACCGGCAATGTGGCACAGGTGTGGGCGCAGGGATACGCCGTGATGGTGACGATCATTTACTCAGGGGTGGTGTCCTTTATTCTCCTGAAGCTGATCGACTTCACCGTGGGTCTGCGATGCACCGAGGACTCCGAGAAGATGGGGCTGGATTTGAGCGATCACGCGGAAACCGCATACACGGTTTCCTGATCGAGCGGACCCGGGAAAGAAGTCATTCTCCACAAAAAGGGCGCGTCAACGACGCGCCCTTTTTCTTCTGCGTGCAAGACGCCGAGCCATGGTGGCGGCGCACATGCAATGCTGGCATTGCCGCGATCCTTTTTTGCCGGAATTTCTTTCGCAATCGGCAAAGTTTACCAGGTCGGATGCCGATCTATGGGGTACGCGAGTTACGGCTCGTGCGATTGCTGGGGGGGGAGTGACACCTGTTTCGAAGGAAGCGGAAGGAGCGTTGGGCTGCTACGTGGCAGTTTCAACGATTCGTCCATGCTGGCGACAGCGGCTTCGTTCGTGAACCGATGGATGGAAGCCTCCCGTCTCATGAAACGCAACATTAAAAAATGGTTGGTCGGCATGCACATCGCTTGCATTGCATTGACTGGATGCCACCCGACGCAACCATACTTTATCCGCGAACGGGGCGACTTGGCTCATTATCTGGATCAAGCCCAGAAGATCGAGATTCCCGATCTTGAGATCGACCCGATTCCCGAAGCCACTCAGACATTCGAGCCGATCACGCTCGACAATCAAAAGTTTGAGTTTATGGATCTGTCGCTGGAAGAGTGTGTCTCTTATGCGTTGGCAAATGCGAAGATCATTCAAACGCTCCCGGGTTATCAACGCCAATCGTTTGATATCCCCAGCACGGTTTTGACATCGGCACCGCAGCAGCTGTCATCGATTTACGATCCGGCCATCGCGGCAACGACGACAAACGCTCAGCCTATCGTCGTCGATGGCAATGGCAACCGAATTCTGCCCCGTGGGGCAGCTCGCGCCAATCAGGTGGGAGGAGTCGAGGATGCGTTGAGCGAATTCGATGCTCAGGTATCCAGTTTTCTTTCGTACAACAACACCGATAGGGCGCGCAACGTTGGGGTCGATACGCAAGGAAATTCGCAAAACATTTTCAACCCGACTCCATTCCGAGCGGATGACAGCTCGGCACAGCTGGCGATCTCGAAGCGCATGGCGACCGGCGGCGTGGTAACAGCGCGATCCCAGACGATCTATTCGTTCAATAACATTCCAAATCAAACGACCGATCCGATTCGGAATATCGCTCGTGCCGTTCCTTCGGATTACACGCAGATCCTCGAAGCGCAAGTCCTGCATCCTTTGATGCGGAACCGCGGAACGCTGGTGAATCGCATTCCGGTTGTGTTGGCTCGAATCAACGAGGACATCTCGCTCGTGGTTTTCGAAGAGCGCGTCCGCAACCTGGTTCGCGACGTGGAATACGCATATTGGGATCTGTACCAAGCTTACTGGAACGTCGAGAATGCTCGAATTGCTCGCGACAGTGCAGCCCAGGCTTACCACATCGCTCATGAAAAATCGAAAAAGGGATTGGCGAGCACCACGGAAGCCCAAGCTCGCGTGACCTATCACCAGTTCCAAGCTCAGCTCGATGCCGCCCTGGGCGGCAGCAATGTGCAGGGCCAGGACCCTGGATTGTTCGGACGCGAGCAAACGCTGCGATTGCTTTTGGGCTGGGCTGCGACCGACGGACGTTTGATTCGCCCGTCGGACAAGCCAACGATCGGGCTGATCGAGTTCGATTTTTACGATTCCTTGAATGAGACCCTTTATCGCAACGTCGACCTCCGCCGTTACCGTTGGGCGATTAAGCAGCAGGAACTCGAGCTCGTCTCGGCCAAGAACCAGATGCTTCCCGAAGTCAACATCTCGTTGCTCTATCGATGGCTTGGAGTGGGTGGATCATGGCTCGGCAACGGGGGATTGGGAAGCTTTCCTCCTCCGAATGGACAAGGCTCGGCTAGTGCGTGGGAGGAGTTGCTTTCGGGAGATTACCAGGAAGGGGTTGTCCGGCTCGACTTTGTTCCCAATCCTGTCGGAGCTCGACGGGCCCATGCGGATGTTCGCAACAAGCAACTGCTGCTCGCAAAATCGCACGCAGGATTGGAACAAGCAGAAACCGCTGCATCCTATCGCCTGACGCAGAGCCTCCGTGAAATGAACAGCAACTACGCTCAAATGACCGAGCAGTTGGCCCTGTTAACCGCAGCACAACGGCTGGTCCAGCTGTTTCAGGAGAAATTCAACGTGGGCGATTCCAATCCCGAGCAAACCATCGACTTGTTGCTTCGAGCCCAGCAGCAGCGAGCCGACGCCGGCCGCAACTATGCTCGTGCCTTGTCCGAGTACAACAAGTCGATTACCGATGTTCATGAGGTCAAGGGATCCTTGCTCGAATACAACAACATCCGCCTGGAAGAGGGAATGTGGCCAGACAAAGCCTATTGGGATGCCCACGAGCGGGCTCGGGAACGCGATGCTGCCAAGTTCCTCGACTACGGAGCAAGCCGACCGCGCGTGATCACTCGCGGCGAACTGGAACAAAATATGGGGACGGCAAACTCAAGTGCCAAAGCCAAGACCAAGGTAGGTAGTGGAATCGATAACCGATCCAACGAAGCCCCCGAGCCAGAACCAGAACCACCCGTCAAGCAAGCGAAGGGAAGTTCTCAATCGAAATTCGACTGGGGACAATGATACAAACGAGTTTAGAAAGCGAACAGCGAAAGCTGTGAACGAGAGGCAGGGGGAGTACTCGGGGATGGCCGGTTTGAAAAAACCGTCCATCCCTTGAGTCGTTCATGCGGTCGACGGCGTCACAGTCGTCGAGCGATTCCAACTAGGGTCGGGCGAGCGGTACAGGATACGTCTGGAACAAACCGCGCGCCGCCTCGGAGAGGATCTCCTTGGATTGCCATAACCATTTCTGCGAAATGCCTTTCCAACCCGGCCTTGCAAACCACAGATCGCAAATCGGTTTTGGATTCGCTTTGAGCTGCTTCTTGTACGGCTCATCTCCGCGCAAAAAGTCGATGGCCTGGATCCCTTGCGATTCCGCCTGGCTCATCATCCACACGTTGGACATCTTTCCCGGTTCAATGTCCATCACCGACGGTTCGATCCCCCCTTGGTAGCAATACCAGTGAGTTGGGGATCGATAGCCGATTTCGACGGCGATCGGTTGTCCGTCTTTCTCCAAATGGAAGGCTTGCAGCTGACCGAGTTCCAACAGCCGCAAGCTTGCACTCTCGAGGAACGCAGTGAATCTCGGGTCGGAGAAGCAACCGGGCTCACCCAAGGAATTGCGGCGCCGTTGATGTAGGTCGATGAGGATCGCGTAGTAACGACTCCAACTCTCCTCCGAAGTCACCCGATGCATTTGAACGCCCGCGAGCGATCCCAACCGTCGACGAAGCCGCTTGCGCGTATCTCTGCTCGCGCGAGCGAGATAGCCTTCCCACCCGTCGGGCAGGTCGAGGCACCACGTGTTCATCGGGTTGCGTTCCAGGGTCACCCCCCCTCGCCCTGCCAGCGCTGCATGCAATTCACGGGTCCCCCGATCCGAGTCCGGGATCCCTTCGAAGTACATGGAATCCCAACCGATTTCCCGGTCTCGGCAGTGCTCGAGAAGCCAACCCGACAGCCTGGCGATCAAGGACTCGGCATCTTGATCCCGTGCGATCAGCAGGCCGTTGTAATCGGTGCAAACCTCGCCATCACCGAGCAAGCGAAGCTGCCGTTCGGTTTTCAAGCGATAGCAGGGGACGAATCCGACGAGCCGATCTCCATCGTGCGCCGACAGGAGAAATAACTCGGCATCGCTCGGGGAGAAGTTCTCCCACCAACTCATGAGCCATTCGGGTTGCCGCATGGGGACACCCCCGGCCAGGTCCCGCCAAGCGGTCCAGAGGTCGGAAGTTCGGAGGCATTCTCTTACCAGTTCTACATGAATCATATGCAAGGTGTGCGACACGGATCTGCTCCTCTCAAGGGCAACCCAAAGGCATCGATCCGGAAAAAAGTAACTTCGTGCCGATTTTTCCGCATTTTCAGGATGCGACACGCGTTACGATAGCCGCCCGAGGATACGTTCAAAAATCCAGGAGATCTTTATGAATCCATCTGCATTCAATCGTCGTCGATTTATCGTTCGAGGGACGGCTGCCACCCTAGCCGCCGCGGTCTCCGGGTCCGCCTTTGGGCGAACGCACGCCCCAAGCGCCCGGTTGCGGTTGGCCGGTATCGGTATCGGTGGGATGGGGGCTGCGGATCTCTCCTCGCTCAGTTCACATCCCAATGTCGATGTTGTCGCGCTATGCGACGTCGACAGCAATCGGCTCGCCGAGGCGGGTGAAAAGCATCCTCAAGCAAAACGGTTCTCCGACTTCCGAAGAATGTTCGATGCGATGGCTGATTCGATCGACGCGGTTCACGTGTCGACCCCCGATCACACGCACGCAGCCGCCGCCATGACCGCCATGAACTGCGGCAAGCATGTTTATTGCCAGAAGCCGTTGACCCATGACATCTACGAAGCGAGACAACTGCGATGGGTCGCCGAACAGAAGCAACTGGTGACGCAGATGGGCATCCAGGTCCATTCCGCCAGCCCGTACCGGACTGCGGTCGCGTTGGTTCAGAGCGGGGTCATCGGCAGGATTCGCGAAACGCATTCGTGGAGCAACAAGACCTGGGGATACGACGGCCCCGATCCCGAGCCTTCTCAGGTCCCAGCGCATCTAGACTGGGATCTTTGGCTGGGAACGGCACCCGAGCGTCCTTATTCCGAAGGGCACTTTCATCCGGGGAATTGGCGTCGCTGGTACGACTTTGGATGCGGCACCATGGGGGACATGGCGATCCACATCTTGGACCCGGTTTTCAGCGCATTGAAGCTCGGCGTTCCGCGCCGCATCGTATCCTCCAGTTCGCCGCCGCCGAAGTCTTCGTTCGGAATGCAAAACCATACGCGCTATACGTTCGCATCGTCGACTCCCTTCACAACACCCGATTTCGCGCTGACGTGGAGCGACGGAGGAATGATGCCTGACACCAGCGCGTGGCCCACCCGAATTCGCGATGGAAAACCGGTCGACCTCCCCGATCAGGGCTCGATATTTCTCGGTGAAAAGGGGGCGATTCTCCTGCCGCACGTGTCCATGCCGGTTCTCTTGCCGCAATCGGATTTTCCGGATGCAGGCATCGAGCCCCTTCCGCACCAAAATCATTACCACCTGTTCGCTGACGCTTGCCTCGGAGGGGAACCGACGACGGCTCACTTCGGTTACTCCGGCCCCTTGACCGAGGCTGTCTTGCTGGGGACATTAGCCAACCGATTCCCTCACGAAGAAATCGATTGGCAGCACGAGACGATGCAAATCCCCAATCATGAGGGAGCTCAACGGTTGCTGCGGCGAACGTATCGCCAGGGATTTGAAGTAACCCATTTGTCGTGAGGAGAGTTTTATGCAGATCGCAAAGAAGTGTGCTGCTGAGGTTCTAGGAACGTTTTGGTTGACCTTTGGAGGTTGCGGCAGCGCGGTCTTGGCCGCAAAGTTTTTGGCCGTGGAAGGCACCACGCCGCTCAACATGGGGATCGCTCACTTGGGAGTCGCGTTCGCCTTTGGACTGACTGTCCTGACGATGGCCTACTCGATTGGGCACATCTCCGGTTGCCATCTGAACCCGGCGGTCTCGCTGGGGTTGCTCATCGCGAAACGTTTTCCATCTGCCGAGTTTGTCCCTTACGTCATCTCGCAAGTGGTCGGCGCCGCTCTCGGAGCGGGCTTGTTGTACGTGATCGCCAACGGACAACCCGGCTTCACCGTAGGAGGGTTCGCATGCAACGGCTACGAGGAGCATTCGCCGGGCAAATACAGCATGATGGCCTGCTTTGTGGCGGAAGTGGTCCTGACCTTCTTCTTTCTTTGGATCATTCTCGGCGCGACCGACAAGCGCGCGCCCGCAGGTTTCGCTCCCATCGCCATCGGTCTCGGATTAACCTTGATCCACCTGATCGGGATTCCGGTAACCAATCTCTCGGTGAACCCTGCTCGCAGCACGGGTCCCGCCTTGGTTGTCCAAGGCTGGGCGCTGCAACAACTCTGGTTGTTCTGGGTCGCACCCCTTTTGGGCGCGGTTCTGGCCGGTCTGGCTTACCCACAAATCAGCCAGGAAGATCGCTAGCCCTCACGATGGAACGCCGATCGTACGAATCGATCCCTTCCAGATCATTTCCGTTGCACATGGTTGTCGCCGTGGCCGACAACCATGTGATGGGACTAGCCGATGGCTTGCCATGGAAACTCAGCAATGACTTGCAACGTTTCAAAAGGCTGACGATGGGACATGCGATGCTCATGGGCCGCAGAACCTATGAGTCGATCGGTCGCGTTCTTCCGGGTCGTACGACGATTGTTCTCACGCGACAAAACGCATACCGCGTCGAAGGAGGCTTGGTCGCTTCGGATATCGATGCCGCCCTGGCGTTGATTTCGCCGTCGACCATTCCGTTCGTCGTCGGTGGAGCCGAAATCTATCGCGCCACATGGCCTCGCGTCGGTGTTCTGCACATCACTCGAGTCCGAGCCAACGTGCACGGAGACACCTTGTTGGACCCGCTCGCGCTGGAAGATTTTCGACGGATCGAGCAGGAGCATGTTCCTGCCGATGCCAAAAACGATTGGCCCAGCGACTACGAGTGCTGGGTCAGGCAAGAATGGATTCCCGAACAGCCCTAGGTTTCCAACTTGATCAACGAGAGCCCGTGGGATTGCATCCACTCCAGCCATCGCTCTTGGTCTTCGGAGAGTTCGATTTCCGCGACGGTTTCCGCGTCCAGGGGGGAGACGACGGTGAATACGCCATCTTCCAACCAACGTTCGATGTTCGCCGTTTCGATCCAGTACTCGTTCGCCCCGAGCTTGGGCGCATCGGGGCTGTCCGTCGGCGTCATGAAGTAAACGACTTCGCGACGAAAGCGTTCTGGCATCTCCAGGGGAGGAACATCCTCGCGACCGATCGCTCGAACACG
Source organism: Planctomycetota bacterium (assembly GCA_046342615.1). Classification (GTDB taxonomy): domain Bacteria; phylum Planctomycetota; class Planctomycetia; order Pirellulales; family Pirellulaceae; genus JBKCUI01. The sequence goes on from JBKDPB010000003.1 coordinate 12,712, forward strand.
GATCGTGTTGGCCAAGGTGGGATCAATTCTCCGGTTTCGCGACGCTGCACGCGAAATCGAGTCGGGCCGCCAATTGGCCGTTGACCGTAACGCGTCCGGTCATGAAATACGCGCTGGAGACGATATCGTTGAGCGTCACTTCGATATCGACCGTCTCGCCTGGTCGAACCATCCGCTTGAATTTGGCGCCATCGATGCGAGTCGCAACCGGAACGACCCCCTGGGCCGGTGTCACGTGAGCCAGGAGGATCGCACCGCTCTGCAGGCAGCACTCGCACAGAATCACACCCGGCACGAGCGGAAAGTTGGGAAAATGACCCTGCAAGAAAAACTCATCCGGTTGAAACGTTTTTCGGCAGCGGATCGTCCGATCGGTCTGCTCGACAACCTCGTCGACGAGGAGCATCGGCTTGCGATGCGGAATAACGGCTTCAATTTGTTCGCGGGAGGCGGTACTCATTCGGATGGGTTCAGGGTGGGGGGATGCGGACAAGCCTTTCGCCGACTCGCTAGACCGTCTGCGCCGCCGACCCTCGCCTTGCCGAACTGAAAGTGTAATCAGCCTCCTCCGTGCATGAAGAGGCCAACGAATCAAAATCGAGTTGCAGTTGCTCGTACTCGCGCGTGTACCCCAACTCTTTGTACATCAAGCTCGGTTGAATATCGCAGTTATTCTGATATTTACCGTTGCTGTACTCGCGAACCGCACCGACCAACTCATGATAGGCAATCTGGCAAATCCGGATACCACCATAGATTCGGATCGGCTGAACCGCCGACAGTTCCATCGTCCAATGACCACAGAAACCGACATCGCCAAAACCAGAGTCGCAGTGGACAAAAAGTCCGAGTCGGGCCAGACTCGATCGCCCCTGAATCATCGGCACCAAGTCGTGCGTTTCGGTGTATTCGACCGTCCGAGCGAGGTACAACTGGCCCGGGCTCAGGATCAGGCCTTCGTCGGGAATCTGAAGACGGCGAAACCGATTCGGTTCCTTGACGTCCAACACCACTTCCTCGTAAACCAACAGCTCATTGTGGAGCGTCAGGTTGTAGCTGTTCGGATTTAAGGAATCTTCACAAAACGGGGAAATACGGATCTCTTTTCCAAGCCGGGCGCGTATCTCTTCACCTGAAAGAATCATGTCGGAATCCTTGCCGGAGATCGTTGAGGAAGGGATCGAAGACAGGTGTTAAGATACCCCCAAGCAAGGGCCGAACGCTAGCAGGCGGCACGCAACAACCCATTAATTCCCCTAATTTTTTCCGAAATTCGGCAGCCTCCATGAGGGGTGAGGCAAATTGGGGTGGGGGCGTGGATTGCATGAAAAAAAGCTTGCTCTACATTTGGACGCGCGGCGGAGGGTTGGATAGAAATTGATCGATTGGCACAACAACAAATGATGGAGAAAACGCGGGTTGCTATCGTTGGGATGGGGACGGTAGGGACGGGAGTGGCCCGCTTGTTGCTGGACCACGGGGATCGGCTGGCTCGTCATGCCGGTCGGATCTTGTGGCTTGAAAAAGCGGTGGTCCGGGACATGGGGCGGGACCGGGGGATCGAGCTTCCTGAGAGGGTTTTGACCGCCGACTTGAGCGACGTGTTGGACGATCCGCAAATCGAGGTCGTGGCTCACTTGATCGGAGGGCTTGAGCCCGCGCGAACGATCATGCTGCAGCTGCTCGATTCCGGCAAAGATGTCGTGACCGCAAACAAAGCGCTATTGGCTCAACATGGCGAGGAGCTATTCGATCGCGCACGATCGCTCGGGCGCACCATCGCCTTTGAAGCGAGCGTTGGTGGCGGGATACCGATCATCGCCAATATCTCGCAGTGCTTCTCCTCGAACCAAATCGTTTCCTTGCGGGGCATACTCAACGGCACCAGCAATTACATCATCACCCAGATGTCCGAACGCGGGGTGGAGTTCGACCGAGCCTTGCTGCATGCGCAGCAGTTAGGGTACGCGGAAGCCGATCCGCAGATGGATATCGATGGCAGCGATGCTGCCCAGAAGCTTGCGATCCTTGCCCATCTGGCGTTTGGGGTACGGGTTCGATGGCGAGATATCCATCGCCAGGGTCTCGAGGCGTTCGACTTGGAGGACATTCGCTATGCCTACCAATTGGGGTACCGCATTCGGTTGCTGGCGACCGCTCAACTGATCGAGGACAATCTGGAGTTGCACGTCTCACCGACGCTGGTGCGGATTGGCCGACCTCTCGCGGAGGTTCGCGGCGCATACAATGCGATCACGGTCGTCGGGGATGCGGTGGGCGACATGTTTTTTCACGGCCAGGGAGCGGGCCAGATGCCAACCGCATCGGCCGTAGTCGCCGATATGATCGACACGGCGGCCGGCAGGACCGACATCACCTTTCGCCGGCTCGAATTGTGGTCGGACCGCCAATGCGCCATCGAGATGATCCCTTACGCCAAGACCTCGGCTCGCTACTACCTGCGATTCATCGTCGCCGACGAACCGGGAGTCTTGTCGCAAATCACGGGCATCCTCGGCTGGCACCGCATTTCGATTTCCTCGATCATTCAACACGAGCCGAGCGAGAGCGAGGACGAACGCTTCGTCCCGCTGGTTATCATGACGCATGAGTGCACGGAAGCCGACGCAGCCAAAGCCCACGCGGAAATCCGCAAGCTCCCGAGCGTCGCCGAACATAGTGTTCGTTTGCGAGTTTACGAGGGCGGGCACTGATCAACTCGACCACGATAGGACAAGCACATGAAGTACGCTTTGATTATTCCTGATGGATGCGCTGATCTACCGATCGAAGCGCTCGGTGGAAAAACTCCCTTGCAAGCCGCCAATCTGCCGGCGATGGATACGGTTGCCCGCGAGGGGCTCGTCGGCGTATCGGACAATACGCCGGCCCACTTGCCTGCGGGTAGCGAAGTCGCAAACATGGCGTTGCTCGGATACGATCCCAACCGATACTTCACCGGACGTGCGCCCATCGAAGCCGCAGCCCGCGGAATTCAGCTCGGCCCCGACGACTGGGCGATTCGCTGCAACACGGTGACCATCGAGGACCAGGTCATGGTCGACTTCACCGCAGGTCACGTCTCCTCGGACGAGAGCCGACGCCTGCTCGAATCGATGCAGGCCGCCGTGGGAGCGAAACCGTGGGAGTTCGTGCCCGGAGTCAGCTACCGCAATCTGCTCCTCTACCGTGGCACCGCCGGGGCGACTTCTCCTTTCTCGAACGATACCAAGACGCGAGCGCCCCATGATTTGACCGATCTGTCGGTCGTCGATGAATATCCGCGCGGACCCGGTTGCGATTGGTTGAGCGATCTGATGCAACGCAGCGCCGAACTCTTGCCAGAGCACCCCGTCAATGCGGATCGCCGCGCACGAGGGCTTCGGCCCGTAACCCACCTGTGGCTGTGGGGCTTGGGCAAAACCCCGTCGCTCCAGTCGTTTGAGGAACGAGTTGCCGTTCGAGGCGCCATGATCACCGCAGTCGACCTCCTCCGCGGCCTCGCCGCACTCGTCGGCTGGGATCGCATCGAAGTCCCCGGAGCGACCGGCTACCTGGACACCGACTACGCCGCGAAAGGGCGTTGGGCCGTCGAGGCGCTCGATCGCTACGATATGGTCTGCGTTCATATCGAGGCCCCCGACGAAGCGAGCCATGAGGGTCGCGTGGACGAGAAGATCAAGGCGCTCGAGTCCATCGATCGCCATATCGTCGGTCCGATGCATCAAGCCCTCAAGCAACACGGGGATTATCGGATCCTGGTACCTCCCGATCACCCAACTCCCGTCAGCACCAAAAAACACTCGCACGGTTGGGTTCCGTTTGCAGTTTGCGGCCGCGGAATCCCCAAACAAGGGAGCGCCGGTTACGATGAGGCGGCTGCGAGCGCGTCGAAGTTCCGGTTTGCGAATGGCTGGGAACTGATGCCTCGCTTCCTGAGTCCCTCCGATTTCTCATCCGATTCGATTCCTGCGAGCTGATAGATCCACGATGACCACCGACGAACATACACTGGACAAACCGCAGGATTCTGGCCGTCCAGGTTTCGCGAAACGGTCGTTGCTGACACGCTGGTGGTTCTGGCTCCCTATCCTTCTCTTTCTCTTCGTCGCGGCATTTCCGACGATCGTCGGGTCGCGATGGTTTTACCAGCCGCTGGTCGATCGGCTTGCCATTCAAGGCTTCCGACTGAAAATCGACAAGGCCGAGATCCGATGGCTCCAGCCCCTTGCTCTCCGAGGGAGCCGCATTGAACAAAAAGAGGCGCCGAAGTTGGACCGGGATACCGGCGCACGGTCGGTCGATCTCGTAGAGATCAAGGCCATCGAGTCGAATCGATCCTTGATCGGCTACCTGTTTGGGGGAAGGGATTTGGGCCGCCTGCGTATTGTCGAACCGCGGATGGATATCGAACTGCTCGAAAACACGTCCAACTTGGAAAAACTCGTCGATGCGGTCTCGAATACGACGCAACCCGAATCGGCGAATCGAGCGGCCAAAAACGCGAATGTGGATTTGGTGGTTGAGGTCGTGGGGATGTCGGTTTCGGTGACCGGCAAGGATTCGCCCGAGTTGCTCTTGGTCGTTCCTCCGTTCAACACGACCATCGAGTATCTGGCTCGCGACGGAGAGCCTGCGATCGTCGTCTTGCCATCCCACATCCTGGATCATGTCGCAGTCAGCCCTGAATTGGTGCGGCTCGGATTAGGACGCGCCATTCCTCTGCTGGCCAAATCCGCATGGTTCGAAGGAAGCGTTTCCCTCGAAACGGACCGGATCGAAATTCCCCTCGAACACCCCGAGTTGTCGCGCGGCAGCGGAGCGCTGACCCTTCACGAAGTTCGCACTGGCCCCATCGAGCCGGTGGTCCTGAACATACTCGACACGGTCGCCAAGTTTCGGGGAAAAGACCCGGTGTATGAATTGGTATTCATCGACGGCTCGAGAATCGATGTCGCAGCCGCCGATGGCATGATCGCTCATCAAGGGGTCGAGATCGGACTGCCGAAAGTCGATCCTAGGCTGCAGTTGTCCAGCGCTGGCCGCGTTGGCATCATCAACCAGGAATTGGATCTGCAGGTCGGGTTTCCAGTTCCGCTGGAGTTGCTCGCGCGACGGGAATCGGTCCAGCAACTCGGAGTTCCGCAGATCATGCTGCCCATTCGTGGCACCATTGAAAAACCGATCGTCGATTGGAAATCGATGCGAAACGAGTCGGCTGACCTGTTGTCGCTCATCTCCGCAGCCCTCGGAGAAGAGGCGCCAGGCACCTCGGCCGCGATCGATGTCTTGGGAGCGGTTACCGAGGGGCAAGCGGACGAAGCGATCGGCGCGGCAGTCGACCTGCTGAAAGAATTGCGGCGACTCCGCCAAGAGCGGCGGGCGAAGGGGAGCGGGTCATCCTCGGACACCGATCCCTCGGTCAAAGACATCGACGAACGGCAGCAGCAGCCGTCATCACCGCGACGGCCGCTGCGCGATGCACTCAAAAATCTCCGAGGCGGTTAGCCAAGAAATTACTTCTTCAGGGCGTCGCGAATTTCGCGAAGGAGAACCACATCTTCAGGAGGAGCCGCCGGGGCTTCGTCCTTTTGCTTGTCAAATCTCGACTTGGCAGCATTGATCAGCTTGATCACGAAGAAGATCGCGGCGGCGACCAAAAGGAAATCGACGACCGACTGAAGGAATGGTCCATAATTCAAGATGGGGTAATTCTGCACCGACATTTCGGGCTTACCATCTTTCATTACCATCGTGCCGTCCGCAGCAAGCTTAGGGGCCTCGGTCTTGATTTTCAGCGCGAGGTCGTTGAAATTCACCCCGTATTTCGCTGTCAGCAGATTCAATGGGGGCATGATGATGTTGGCGACGAGCGAACTGACGATCTTGCCAAATGCAGCACCGATGACAACACCTACTGCCAAATCGATAACGTTTCCACGCATCGCGAAATCGCGAAATTCCTTCAACAGGCCCATCTTCATGCTCCCAGATTCCAATGAACAACAAAACGAAAAAAACCCATCCGGCCCTTGCTGATCGAAGGGCCAAGGCATGGTGTACTGGATTGGTGCGAAATGTCAATTTGCCCTTTGGTGTAAATCCGAGCCCTCACCCCAAGCCCTTCATTTTGCCCAGTTCCTCTTGTCGGGGATTGATCGGGGTTTCTAAAGTCCGCTCCATGAATGCGTCATTGTTGCCACGCGCCGAAGGTTGGAGAGCACCATGGATTTGGGGTGCTTGTCTGCTATTGGTCTGCCCGGCGAATCTCGGTTGCGTGCGAAAACGATTGACATTTCGGACGAATCCGGCGGGGGCCATGGTCTATGTGGACAAGCAGCCGATCGGGCTGACTCCGGTGTCGACGAATTTCACCTACTACGGCACACGCAGCGTTGAGATTGTCAAAGACGGGTATCGGACCGAAAAGTTCCTGCGCCAGATCCATCCGCCATGGTATGAGATCCCTCCGCTCGACTTCGTGTCGGAGACCTTGTGGCCATTCGAGCAGCGCGACGAACGAATCATCGACGTACAAATGAGCCCGGAACCGGTCGTTCCCAACGATGCGCTCATCGCCAGCGGCGAACAATTGCGATTGCAGGCTGGTCAGGGGATCGCGGTCACACCTCCTCCACCGGTCGCCAACGGACTCGCACCCACGCTCGTTCCGGCGAACCCGGAAATTTTGCCCGCACCGTCTCCGTCGGGAGTCTTGCCGCCGCCCGCGCCGAGTTCTCGCTGGACTCCGGGTGCTTGGCTTCAAGGTATTTTCTTTCCGAACGGCGAGCCACTCAGCGTCCCATCCACCCAAGTTCTGCCCGGCGGCGGTTTCCGACCTCCCAGTGAATAAGCATTGGACGATTAGCCTTTTGTTCATCGCGTTTCTCGGGTGCAATCCCCTCGCCCCGCGTGCGATCCCGCTGCGTCAACACCCGCCATCCCCGTCTTTGCTCGAAGCGAACACCACGCCGATCGAGCGCGGGAAACCGCGTCCGATCGTGGACGCGGTCGGATACGTATTTGGAATCCCCTCCAAGATCTTGCTTTGGAATTCTCGAATCGAGAATCATCGCATCTCGCCGGAAACCGAATCGACCTTGCGAGACTACCTCGCGTCCAACCAACTCGATCACGTGAAGGTTCGCTTGAATCAGTATCGACCGTTCGATGATTTTCGGCGATTGACAGCGAATCAGGACGTCGCCTGGCCTTGGCGTTACAGCCTTGGGGTTTTCAGTGTGCTGGGCGAGACCTTGATCCCAGGGCGGCTTTTCGGAACCGATCATTTCAATCCGTACACCAATACGATTCATCTGTACAGCGATGTACCGGCCATTGCGCTTCACGAAGCGGCGCACGCCAAGGACTTTGCTCGGCGCACCTATCCCGGGACATATGCGTTCGCGTATGGCTTGCCGATTGTGCCGCTGTATCACGAGTCGATTGCCAGCGCCGAGGTGATCGCGTATCTGGAAGCCCTCGGAAGACCGGACCTCCAACGCGAAGCCTACCATGTTTTGTATCCAGCGTATGGGACCTATGTCGGCGGGGCATTGGGGTTCGCGCACCCTCCCGCCACCGCTCCGATTTACTACGGCAGCGTGATCGGTGGCCACCTCGCAGGCCGATTGCAATCGCGTACAATTCCAGATTCCCCCAGTGGTCCGGCGAGAGAGCAGCAACATGGCGAATTATCAAGTCAGTCCCGTTGAAAACCGAAGCGATCAGCGGGCATTCATGCAACTCCTTTGGGATTTGTATCGAAACGACCCAAATTGGATTCCGCCGATCCGGATCAATCAAAAGGAGTTGGTGGGCTTCAAGCCGCACCCCTTTTACGACAATGCCAAGTGCCAGGCCATGTTGTGCCGCAAAGACGGAAAAGTCGTCGGCCGCATCGTCGCGCTCATCAACCACGGGCACAACCAGCGTTATCAAGAGAGGCGTGGTTTTTTCGGCTTCTTTGAATGCATCGAAGACCTCGAGGCAGCGCATTCGCTGTTTCGAGCGGCCTGCCAGTACCTCAAGCGGGAGGGCATGACCGATGTCCGCGGCCCCTGCAACCCGTCCCTGAACTACGAATTGGGGACGCTCGTCGAGGGGTTTGATACGCCCCCGACGTTCATGATGACGTACAATCCGCCCTACCACGACTCTCTCATCACCAGTTTTGGGTTCGAGAAAGTACAGGATCTCTATTCGTATGTCGGGAACATCAGCATGCTCGACTCCATGGATCCGAAGATCATGCAGATGATGAATCAGGTCAAGGAACGGTTCAATATTCGAGTTCGCCCCGCGAGTCGAAAGCATTTTGCCGCCGATGTCGAACTGTTTTTGAACATCTACAATCGGGCCCTTCAGGGAACCTGGGGATTCGTCCCCATGTCCGCGGCAGAAACGCGCAGCGTCGGAGCGTCGCTCAAGTATTTGATCGATCCCGATGTCACCAGTGTCATCGAAGTCGACGGCGAACCCGTCGGAGTCGGCTTGGGCCTGCTCGATTACAATCCGATCATCAAGAAAATCGATGGCCGGCTTTTTCCCTTTGGCTTTCTTCGTCTGTTGTGGGAACGCCGCAAGATCAAGCGGATCCGACTCATCAGCACCAACATCGTGCCGGAATGGCAGCGTTGGGGGCTGGGACTCGTCTTGCTCCACCGCATGCTTCCCGATTGCTTGGCTCGCGGCATTACCGAGGCCGAGTTCTCCTGGGTCCTCGAGAGCAACCAGTTGTCGCGAGGCTCGATTGAGCGCGGCAAAGTCCCGCGCACCAAAACCCACCGCGTCTACGATCGCAGCCTGGCGGATCTTTGAATTTCCGGGCGAGCACGGTAGGCCTTGCTAGCGAATTGTGGTAAATTTCCAAGGGTATCTTAAACGCTCTTAGTATTCCTATTGCGGCCGGCATTTTGCCGCCGATGTAGGAACGGGGGTCGGAAGGCCAGAAATCCCTCTTCTCCGCGAATCGGCGGACGGCGAAGGGAGTTGACGCTTTGGAGAAGCGACATGAGAGATGTATTGGCGGTCATCTTGGCGGGCGGCAAGGGAACCAGGCTGGAACCTCTGACTCGCGATCGAGCCAAGCCGGCGGTCCCCTTTGGGGGCAATTACCGAATCATCGATTTCGTACTATCGAACTGCCTGAACAGCGGCATTCGTCGCATGCTGCTGCTGACGCAGTACAAGGCGATGAGTCTCGATCGGCATGTGCATTTGGGTTGGAGCGATTTCTTCAGTCGCGAACTCGACGAGTTCATCGATATTCTCCCGCCCCAGCAGCGGATTGACGAAAACTGGTATCAGGGTACCGCCGACGCGGTTTATCAAAACATCTATTCGATCGAGCGCGAGCGCCCCGAGTTCACCCTAATCCTGGCGGGGGACCACATCTACAAGATGAATTACCGAGCGATGGTTGATTACCACCGATCGGTCGGAGCCGATTTGACGATCGGCGCGTTGCGGGTCAAGCGCTCCGAAGCAACCGAATTCGGCGTAATGCAAATCAACGAGGACTCCCGGATCGTGGGTTTCCAAGAGAAACCAAGCGATCCGCTTCCGATCCCCAACGACCCCAACCACGCGCTGGCATCGATGGGAATCTACGTCTTCAACACACGGTTCCTGTTCGAACAACTCTGCGCCGACGCGAACAATCCCAAGAGTCACCACGATTTCGGCAAGAATATCATTCCTGCGAACATCGACCGAGCCCGTGTGTTTGCTTTCCCTTTCAAAGACGAAAACCGAAAACGCGATGCGTACTGGCGCGATGTCGGGACTCTCGACGCGTATTACGAAGCCAATATGGATTTGGTCAGCGTCGATCCGCAACTCAACCTTTACGATTCGGCCTGGCCCATTCGCACCCACCAGCCAAACCTGCCCCCTGCCAAATTCGTCTTTGGCACTCAGGGAGATACCGAACGCACAGGTGCTGCGATCGATTCGATCGTTTGCAGCGGTACAATCGTTAGCGGCGGATGGGTTCAGCACAGCGTCTTGGGGCCGAGCGTGCGCGTGAATTCCTACGCGCATGTTTCCGATAGTATTCTCTTCGAAGGCGTGCAGGTCGGTCGTCACGCGCGGATTCGCCGAGCTATTATCGACAAGCATGTTCAGATTCCCCCGGGATTTGAGATTGGGTTCGACCTTGAGAAAGATCGAGCCCGGGGTTTTACTATCTCCCCCAACGGGATCATTACCATTGCGAAAACGGAAGACTTATCAGGGGTTTCCGTATCGGAGAACCTGACCTCCGCCCTTGGAGAGGGTGGTGTTCGACAACCATTTCTCCATCGTTCGAGCACTGGAATTTCGAGCGCTGGTAGTGCTCGCTCGCAAGACAAAACGTGATCGCATCCCCAATTCTTTATCTGATGACTGGTCTGCTCTTTGGCACGACCTTGTTGGCTGTTGGCATCGCACTCGGATTCTGGATGGGCCGTCGTGCCGAATCCGGTTCGCCCCTCGAACCTGCCCCCACCAAATTCGATCCTCGCGAGTTTCTGTCGATGGTGCAAGCAATTGCCGACTCGACCAACCACATCGCGACCGATATCTCGCACTATCAAAACCGCATGCATGAATTGGTCGAATTATCGCGGAATTTACCGGCCAAGGATGCCGCGGAATTGAAACCGATCCTCGACCAAATCTTCGAGGCCAACTCCCAATTGCAAGGAAGGCTCGATGCGGCGGAAAAGTGTCTCGAAGAACAGCGCAGCCAGCTCGAAAGCTACTTGACCGAAGCTCGTACCGATGCTCTCACAGGCTTGCCAAATCGACGCGCCTTTGATCAGGGGCTGGACGAACTCTACGCCAAGCACCTCAAGGGCAGCCAACAAATCAGCCTCGTGCTTTTGGATGTAGACCACTTCAAGAAGATCAACGACACGTATGGGCATGCCGTGGGCGATATCGTGCTCCGACGGGTCGCAGATCACCTCGCCTCCTGCACCAAGGACTGCCATCTGGTCGCCCGCTATGGAGGAGAGGAATTCGGCATTCTCTTCGCGGACTCGATCATCCAGGCCGCTCGAATCACCGAAATGCTTCGATCGTCCATCGCCGACGACACGATCGAGGCGGAAGGCCACTCCATTCGTGTCACCGTCAGTGCGGGGGCTGCCCAGCTGAAAAGCGGCGAACGTTTGGGAGACCTCGTCCGCCACAGCGACCAGGCCTTGTATCGGGCCAAGGAACAGGGTCGCAATCAAGTGGTGCTATACGATCCGCGCGTCGACTTGAAACCCGATGATCCCGCCGTATTGAAGGCCCCTACAACCCTTCCCACTCCTCTGGAAGCCCCTGCTCCCCCGGCGACTCCCACAAACCTGGCGACTCCCACAAACCTGGCAGCTCCCACAAACCTGGCAGCTCCCACAAACCTGGCAGCTCCCACAAACCTGGCAGCTCCCACAAACCTGGCAGCGGGCACAAACCTGGCAGCGGGCACAAACTTGGAGGGTCCCGCTCCCTTCGATGCTCCTGCGCCCCTCGAGGTTCCCGGGACGCTGGTAGCGACCTTGCCCCTGGCGGCTCCCGACTCTCGGGAGGTTTCACTCCCCCCGGAATTCGACCACGAAGCCCCGATGGCTGGGAACGAGTTTCAGGACGCGCTGCGCGGCATCGAGGAAATCGAGAAACGCATGGTGGACCATTTGAATCGCATGGTGCATGAGGAATCGAAGCGCACTACGGCTTGAACATCTCGCTCCGTGCGCTACCATACAGTCGCGATGAATGCGATTCCTGCTCAACCTCCGTTTCCCACCCCGCCACCTCATACGATCTCCCCATTCCTGATTGGGCTCCAGACCGCGTGGATGCTCGCGAAACGAGAATGGATCCGGTTTTTCAGGCAGCCTTTTCGGGTCGTCGCCGCTCTTGGCCAACCCATCCTTTTTTGGATTTTGTTTGGAACGGGTTTGCACGGAGCCTTTCGAGGTCCCGTGGCCGAGGAGAGTTTCATGGGATACTTTCTACCGGGCACCACGGCGCTGATCCTCCTGTTCACTGCGATCTTCTCGACGATCACGATTATTGAGGACCGAAAGGAAGGGTTCTTGCAGGGGGTCCTGGTGGCCCCACCGGGTCGATGGTCGATCGCGCTCGGGAAGACTTTGGGATGCGCGGCGATCGCGTGGGCTCAAGCTTTGTGCTTCTTGTGCCTGGCCTGGGGCACCGGCGCTTTTTCTTTTGGATGGCACAGCTTGCCGCTGCTGGTATTCCTATTCCTGGCTGCAGTCGGGCTCGCGGGGTTGGGAGTTTTGTGCGCCTGGCCGATGGAAAGCACCCAAGGCTACCATGCGTTCATGAACCTCGTACTGATGCCCATGTGGTTGATGAGCGGCGCCTTCTTTCCCATTCCGTCCGCAAGTGCAGGGCAGCCTCTCGGCCAACTCGCCCTTCATTGGATTATGAAACTCAATCCGATGACTTATGTCGTCGGAGGTCTTCGCCAATATCTAGGCACCGGCACTACGGTCCTGGCTTCGTCGAACTCCTCGTTTTGGAACGTCGGACTCGCGGAATGTTGGTGGACGTCAAGCCTGTTTGCAGCCCTGGTTTTCGGTTTGGCGATATGGATCGTGCAAAAGAAACAAAAAGGGGAATTCCAATGACTCGCTTTCTGCTTCGCTCGCTCGGCATCCTGTTGGGATTGTTTGCGGGAACCCTAGTTGCGATGGTCTCGATCCAGTGGAAACGAGCGGCTCGATCGCTTGAAAACACCTCGAGCATTCAAGCCCCATCGAGTCCATCCGACGAGAATTCCGAAGAAGCCGCACCGTCTTCGGTCGACGCTCCCACTCCGGATCCAGGGGATCGGAGAAAACTCGCCGAGTTGCGACAGGCGGTCGCCAACGAACCGAATTGGACTCGCAGCTTTTCGCTCACGGAACGGAGCGGACGAACGGTCAAATCGGAAGACCTGCTCGGAGAACCGTACGTGGTCTGCTTTTTCTTCAGCACTTGCCCCGGCACGTGCAAGCGACAGAGCAGTGAGATGCGTCTGCTTCAATCGAAATTCAAAGACAAGCCGATCAAGCTGGTTAGCATCTCCGTCGATCCGGAGGTAGATACGCCCGAAGTGTTGACGGAGTACGCGAACAACTTCAATGCCGACAAGGATCGTTGGTTATTCCTCACCGGGGAATTGCAGGACATCATCAAGGTTGGTACGGAGATGTTCTTCCTGCCAGGCGTCGAAAGGCGAGGCCATCCGGATCGATTTTGTCTGGTCGATGCTAAGGGGGATCTGGTCGGATCGTATGTGTGGCTCGAACCTGAGGAACGAGAGCGACTCGCCGCGCATATCGAAGAGCTGCTGGCGTCTCCGTGACGCGTCGACTCAGCTGTCGTATTCGAGCACGATTCTCAGCATGCGTCGCAGCGGTTCCGCCGCGCCCCACAATAGCTGATCGCCTACGGTAAACGCGGACAGAAAATGGCCAGGTTTTGAGGGATCGAGTTCCATTTTCCGGAGCCGTCCGACGGGACAGGTCAGCGTTCCGCTCACGGCTGCGGGGCTCAGTTCGTTGATCGTGGCTTCGCGCTGGTTGGGGACCACCCTCGCCCACGCGTGAGCCGACCCGATGATCTCCTCGATTTCATCGAGCGGTACATCGCGAGTCAAGCGGATCGTCAACGCCTGGCTGTGGCAGCGCATGGCTCCGATCCGAACGCAGATCCCGTCAACAGGTATCGTCGCTGGAGCGAGGCCCAGGATCTTGTTGGTCTCCGCTTGTCCTTTCCACTCTTCGCGGCTTTGACCATTCCCAAGATCTTTATCGATCCACGGGATCAAGCAACCGGCGAGTGGAACGCCGAAGTACTTGGTGGGAAGTGTTGCATCCTGGATCATGTCGGTCACAGCCCGATCGATTTCAAGGATGGAAGTGCTTGGGTTTGCAAGCAGATCGTCTGCTGCCGAAGCAATACATGCCATCTGCATCAGCAGTTCGCGCATGTTTTGAGCCCCCGCCCCCGACGCGGCTTGGTACGTCATGCTGGTCATCCAGGAGATAAGACCGTTCTGAAACAAGCCGTGCAGCGCCATGAGCATGAGCGAAACGGTACAATTGCCCCCTGCGAAGGAGCGAATCCCCGAGGTCAACCCTCGTCGGATCACCGCTTCATTGACCGGGTCGAGAATGATGATCGTATCGTCGCGCATCCGCAAGGTCGAAGCGGCATCGATCCAGTACCCTTTCCATCCCTGCCGGCGAAGCGAGTCGTGCATCGCCGTGGTGTAGTCTCCCCCCTGGCAGGTGACGATCGCATCCATCTTGCTCAAGTCGTCGAGATCGTTCGCGTCCATCAACGATCCTGTCGCATGCGATCCGAGCAGGGGGCCTTCGCCGCCCGCATTCGAGGTCGAGAAAAAACAAGGCTCAAACAGGGAGAAATCGTCCTCCGCTTGCATGCGGCCCATAAGGACGGATCCCACCATACCCCGCCATCCGACAATTCCAACTTTTTTCACGATGCGATCTTCTAACTTGTGGGTTCAAGGAACGTGGAGTCGACGTTGCTTCTCAGGATCTGTTTCCCGAGTTCCAGGGCGTATGTTTCACTTTTGCCGCGATCGATGCAGACCGCTTGGGCCAGCACCTTGGCCAAGATTCTTTTGTACATGCGGTATTTCGGCAAGATGAACTCGAGTTTGTAGGCATCGCTGTAGTACCCCAGCAGCTTGTTGCGCGGTACCGCGTCGATCCGCGCTCGAAGGTCATGCTCGATGAAGGTCGGCGTATTGCTGTACCACCAATGCCCATGCGGCAGGACATTGGGGAAAATCCAAGCGTAGTCAACAAGTTCTTGATTGCTCACGGACGCCAGGACCGAGATCGGAAATTTGAGGGTCGGAAACGCATTGAACAGCTCGGAATACTGAATGAGCGACCATCGCGAATCATACAAATCCTGCCCTTGGTAGACTCCTCCAGGGTAGACGCGACGGTTCACACCGATCATCAAATCGAACGGCAGGCGGTAATCGACGCAGTATTCGGCTAGACGCCAAAAAACCCAGTACGCGATAGTTCTGCGATCCTCTTCGGCAGCCGATTCCCTTGAAGACCGAAGTCGTCGCCAACTCGCATCCGCAGAGGGTTCGTCGCATGCAACACGGTGCGGGGTAAACCAAGGAGGAAGCGATATCGCGCACGCTCTCGCGCCATGCGATGTGAAATATCGAAACAACTCGCCGATGCCCAACTGGACGTCGCGCAAGGTGTTTAATGAAACGCCGGTGGCCGAGGCGAGACGCTGCTGGGTTCGCTCCAGATGCAGATGGAACACCAAATCATCCGTGCGGAGACAAGGCACGTAGCGATGCGTATCAAAACCGTCGAGCTTGTCATCGAAATCGTTGGTCAGAAAGATGCGCTCGACCTTGGATTCTCGCAAAACCCTTTCCGCCCAGTCGGGTTGCTGCATGCATTCGGATGCGCGATCGAAGCAGGCCTCCCAGTGATCGGCGTCGATGGCATCCCGGGGCAAGTCGAGCAAATCATGACCAATATCCAGAAACCACTCCCACTGCACGGTGTGCTCGATCTCGTGCAGTCCCGCGAAGAGGCGGCCGACCTTCTCGCGTGCCGACAGCCCCGGCTGCTCGATGTCTTCGCGCGGCATCCCCGCCGAGTGGACGAGTTCGGTGTAGTAATGGTAGCCGAGCAGATCGGCGAGGTTTTCGGCCGCAGGCTGACGCGGATTGATGTGGGAATGCGAGTCGACCAGCGCGATCGAATCGAGCTCGTTGAAAAGGGTCTTCTCGAGGGAGTTCATGATTGGGGACGACGGAAATCATCCGCCGCTGACGGGTGGAATCAAAGCGACCGTTTTACCCGTTTCGAAGGCCCCTTCCAAGCGGTCGTCATCGGCGACGAAGGTGTTTCCGACGGCGAACCTGCTCACTCGGATCAATGATGCAACCTGCGGATACAGCCGAAGAATCGCTTCCTTGATATCTGCCACGGTAGCGCACCGCTCACATGCAACCTGAACCGATTCCTTGCCGATTGCCTCCCGGACGCCCGCAAAGAGGCGCACTTCGATCGTTTCCATGTTGGCGGTCGCCCTCGGAAGAGTCCTTGGAGTTTCATTGCAAGGCCAGCGACCAGACCGACAAAAAATCGCCCCAGCCACGTCCAAGATTAGCTCCCTGGACCCACAATCACAATCCTGATGCTTCTACGACGCAGGAGAAATTTCTGAGAGCATCAGAAGATTTTGGATTTCATCCCACCACTGCGAATCGCGCCAATCGAGTTGCGACAGGGCGATGCAGGTTTGGCGGAGTTGCTCCTGCAGATCCAACGAGTCGTCGACAAACAGGATGGGATCCGATCCGATCCGCACCAAGCCGCCCCGAATTCCACCGAGCCACTCGTTGCGGACCCGAATTCCCTCCTCCTGTGCAATTGCTAGCAGCCGCTCCATGCGTTCCAGGGAATCGATCGCCATCGTGAATTCACCTTGCTTTGAGTCCATCGAGTTCGGTAAGTACCTAGCT
>JBKDPB010000004.1:0-15930 GCA_046342615.1 Planctomycetota bacterium
AGTCTGCATCCAACAAGCAAACGCGCTTGTTGGTTTGAGCGAGCGAAATAGCTAGGTTAGCGATCGTCGTTGATTTTCCATCGCCTGGTGAGGGGCTCGTGAACATGAACACCTTACCACCAGATTGGGCCGCTGTGAAAAGCAACGAGGTTCTTGCTGCACGGAACGACTCAGATACCGATGAATTCGGCTGATGGGTCGCCACGAGCATTGGAGAACCGACGAACCCCTCTGGTGTTTTTGACTTCCTAATCCTTGGGATCTTGCAAATGACCGGTGTGTTGAGGTTCTCTTGGATATCGATCGGAGTGCGGTATGCCAAATCGGAGTGATCAATCAGTACCGCAAGGCCGGCTCCAAACAAGCCCCCGAGGACCGTACCGATCAGAAGGAATTTCCAAAGGATAGGGAAGACCTGCATGGGGGAAGATGCCGGATCGATGATCTTTACCCGAGTATTCGTGTAGTTATCCTTGTCGGAGATTACCTCGAGCGCAGCCAGCTTTTCGAGAACCTGCGCTACGGAGGTATTGGCGTCGTTGAGCTGCTCTCGAAGCATGTTTACCTCGACAATTTCCTCGAGCACTTCCCGCGATTTCTCGGTCAAATCGCGAATGTCCTCGTCGGTTTTCTCCAGGTTGTACTGCGCTCGTTCCCTGCGATTTTGAAGAGCAGCCGCATACATTCGCACCAGCTCTTCTTCACGCGTTCGAGCATCCTGAATGGCCGCCTCATTTTTCTTGGGTTTGGCTGTGTTGCCTGTGGTGATGGAACGCATCGTATCGAGTTCCTCCATCAAGCGGTTCTTCGCTGCCATGGCTGCCTGGTAGCGCGAGTCGATGAACTCGACGCTGGGATGATTCTCGCCATATCTTTTGGCCGTTTCCTCCCGCTCCGCCTCCAACGCGAGAACCTCGGCGTTTGCGGTTTCGATGCGCTGTTCATAGCGGATCGCTCGCTGTTGATCCTCGAGAGCCATCAGCGAAAAACCATCCTCCCTGCCGATCATGTTGAAATACTTTTTCGCTTCGATCACCGCGAGCTTCATCGCATCATCGCTCGTTCGATCGGGACTGACCGCCGTGAGCACTTCCTGCAGCAATTGATCCGCCTGACGGTATTCCTTCAGAAATTCATCTCGCTGCGTCTTTAGTTTCGCCAGATCGACCAGAAACGGGTTCTCAAATCGTCCGCTATCATTCTCAGAGGCCAAGTCCAACTTTTTCACGAGTGCGTAATATCGATTCTCGACCGATGTTCGATCTTCGAGGAGCTTCGCCTCCAATTCCTTGATCAGTTCCACCGAATTATCTCCGGACTCGCGAGAATCGTCCTTGGTGGCCTCCATGTACTGCAGGACAACCTGGCTCAGAATCGGCTCGAGATCGTCTCGGAATTTTCCCTCGCAACGGATTTCGAGGGCATCGGACGACGTGTCTTTGCCGACGGGATTGACCGTGATCATATCCCGGAGCTCCGACACCGGTGCCTCGGATTTCTCAAACGTCTTGAGCTTGTCCAGAGATCCCGTTTTGTAGGCCATGCTCAGGACCGCAGTGCTCGACAAAAGAGTTCGTTGCTTCTCAAGCGCAACCGGCTGAGGAATCACGTCGCCGTTGATGACACTCGGTGGGGCTTGGATCCAAAGCATGATCCGTGTCATGGACGCGAACGTGGGGGTCATCTGGCTGTACAACAAGCCAGCGAGGCCTGCGCCGACCGCAGCCAATAGGAACACAATCGATTTGCGTCGCCAGAACGCCCCGAGGAAATCGATTGTCGGGATTGGGTTCTCTTCGACAGGCGAGGTTGGAACCATCGGCTTGTAGCCGGGAATACCTTCCTCGGAGCCTTGACTCGAAATCATATCCATGGTGTTTCTCAAAAGCGGAGAGGCGTCTCGTCGATCATTCATAGCATGATCCGCTACCATCCATCGGCCGGTCAAGCCTTAAGGTCGGCGAATACATGGAAAACTCATATTGGCCTGCTACCCGAACCCGAATTTCCGATGTTTCGAGCACCAAGCTTGCCGGTGAGGGGGTCGCTGGAAGGGATCGACTTTAACGATCTTAACATTTATGCCGGCACCCGTATCGGAACGCCGCTCGCCGAGTCGGAGCGCTCGATCTGGTTGATGGCCAAGAACTTATCGAGGGCAAAGAGCGACCAGCGGTGGTACCACTTCGGCAGGGCGATCGGGGCGCGACGCTGAAGAGCCGTAAACTCGTCATGCCAGTGCGTCTCCAACCACTCCGCAAAGGGAAAAACGAACCCTTGTTTTTTGCGAGTCCGGACCCAGCTCGGGATTTCAGGAACTGAGTCCAAAAGCAATTGCTTGTTGCTTCGAAGCCGAATCTCGGGTGCGATGCGGGTCAGGAGCTCTACCAGGCCTCGATCGAGGAACGGGACTCGCAGTTCGAGCCCGTGCTTCATGCTCATCACATCAGCATCTCGCAGCAATTGATTGCGCATGTAGCCTGTGATTTCGCAAGCGCTGATGGCATCTCCGAAACGGTTCCCAGATACCTTGGGCTCATCGCCGTGGGGCCGAGGTCCTTCGAACCGATGCGACACGTACCATTCGACGAGAGCAGACGAATCGCGAGGAGAAAACACCGATCGGACCGCTTGGTACGCGGCGTTGATCCCTCCGGCGCCCGCAAGAAACCGCAGCGCCTTGGCGTACGTCCCGTAGCCTCCGGCAAACCGACTGGCAAGTTGCATCAGTTGTCCTGCTCCGACTTGACGACATCGCCGGTGCCAACGAACGAGTTGGGGTACAACCTGAAATGACGGATAGCTGCCGAATAGTTCGTCCCCCCCCAGGCCGGACAACACAACTTTAACACCGTTTTGACGGGCAAACCTGGCAACGACAAACGTGTTGAATCCGTCGATACTGGGCTGATCAATGGCAGTTGAAAACTCCGCCAGTAGCTCGCACGCCTCATCGGATAGCAATCGTTTTTCATGATGCTGCGAGCCAAAATGCGATGCCGTCTCTCTCGCAACGCGGCTTTCGTCATACTGCAATGGATCGAATCCGATACAAATCGTTTGAATATCCTTCCTGCCGATCCGTCGAGCAAGCGCGATCAATGCGGAGGAGTCGATTCCACCACTGAGAAAAATACCAACGGGAACATCGCTCACGAAGTGACGCTCCATCGCGGATTCGAGCGCATTGGAAGTCAAGCGAACTGCCTCGTCAGGATCCGAAATCTCATGCGTGAACCGCAACTGCCAGTAGGCGCGTTCCACCGATTTGCCGCTATGGAATTCAAGAACATGACCCGGCGGCAAGGCTCGTACGCCCTGCACCAGCGTTGAAGGCTCTTGAACCGATCCATTCAGAAAGTAACCGTAGAGCGCTTCGGGGTCTAAAATCCGAGGCCCAAGATCGCTTGCCAACAACGATCGTACTTCCGATGCGAACGCAATCCGGTCTCCCACGTGCCAGTAGTACAAGGGCTTGATCCCCAAAGGATCTCGGGCCAAGACCAACGTCTCTGCGACACGATCCCAAACCGCGAAAGCGAACATCCCTGAAACTTTGTTCAGACATTGCGTCCCCTCTTTCGCAAAAAGTTCCAGAAGGACTTCCGTATCGGAGTGCCCACGAAAATCAACTCCATCGCGAATCAATGCCGCTCGTAAGTCTTGAAAGTTGAAAATCTCGCCGTTGAAGACGATCACGTATCGTCCATCACGAGATTCCATCGGCTGATGGCCCGCCGGGCTGAGATCGATGATCGATAAGCGAGTCTGAGCCAGCGCCATGCAGCCGCGGGGGTCCAACCACACCCCTTGATCGTCCGGACCGCGATGCACCAGTCTTGCAGCCATCGCGCGGCAATGCGATTCAAGCGGTTCGGAGCTTGACAACCTAGATCCCGCGATGCCAGCTATCCCACACATGGAACCCAACGTATTCCAGAATACAATTCGAACATGGATTGATTGTTAACTCGCTCCAAGCCGAGTACAAGCGTTCGCGATGAAGAACTCATGAATTCAAGCTGGTCTTCCCACCATGCGTTCGAAACAGGTACTGCGGAATCTTCCTTAATGGCTTGGTCCATCGAAGCCCAAGGGGTGGTTGCATGTCATTGATGAGCCATGCTTTCCGATCTTCCGCGTTGGCGCGCAAGCGATTGCGGAGCGAAGCGTTGCTTTTTCCTCCGACGCGCATTTGAATCATCACCTGGGGAAGGTACTGCATCCAGATCCGATGTCGAACCATCATCCGAACCAGTAGTTCGTAGTCCGCAGCGATATCGAAATCCTCGCGAAAACCACCGAACCGTTCGTAACAACTTCGTCGCAAATACACGGTGGGATGCGGCGGCATCCAGCCCCATCGAAATCGGTTCGGCTCATAGTCTCCCGACTTCCAGTAGCGAACGACCTGATGCGGTGGCTGAGCGCGAATGTACAACAGATCACCGTAGAGGCCATCCGTGGCGGGATCCGCGAAACGATCCGCAAGCTGCTCGATCACCGTGTTGTTCGTCAAAAAATCATCCGCATTCAAAAACCCGATCACATCCCCAGTCGCTGCAGCGAGTCCCTTGTTCCATGCGTTGTAGATCCCGGTGTCGGGTTCGCGAATGTAGCGTCGGATACCATTTCCATAGCGGGAAACACACTCGTCCGAACCGTCGGTGGACATTCCATCGACGACGATGTACTCGATCTCCGGATAGGTTTGCGCGAGAACGGATTCAATCGCCTGAGGCAACGTTCGGCACGCGTTGAACACACTGGTGATAATGGTGACCCGAAGCATCGTGAATTAAGGAGTTTCCGTATCCTTCGGAGCAGATTCGAACGGTCCGGATCGCATTCGGGACTTGGCGTCGCTCAAAGCCCGCGCGATTTGCGGCTCATCCGGGAATTGCTGGTTCAGTTTGGAGAGTGAATCGATCGCGGTCTTATAGTCCTCAAGCTTCATCGCCAATTCGCTTCGCAGCATGTGGAGCTCGACGTTACTTTTCCACGCCGTTGCGGCGGAATTGAGTATCTCGAGCAATGCGCGATCATCCAATTTGCCACGCTTGCGAGTTAACCGAAGCGCAAGGACCGTTCCAGGGGCTAAAAGGGGATCGTCTCGGACGGAAGGAGGGAGAGATGTCGATCTGCTTGTCGATGGAGACTCACCCAGCATCCTGACCCATTGCAAGGCATCTCTTGCAGCAGCATCGTGGCCGCCTTCCAGGGCTCGTTGCAATGCAAGGGTTGATGCATCCACACCGAGCAACGCTTCGACCACACGAACTACTTGCCCTGAATCCGGCGCGAATCGCAGTGCGAATCCGAAGAGAAGTGCCACATGCTTTTCCGACGGAGGGTCAAGTTTTGGAAACGAAGAATGAAGCACCATGGACCTCAACGCGCTGGCTGCGACGGCAAACCGAAAGGATTCCCGATCCAAAACCGAAACTTCCCCCAGGCTCGTCCATGCGAAATCGAAGGCCTCTCGCAAATTACCAACCGCGATGCGCATCCTGAACATCGCCTCCCGATCCCGCCAAGAGGCGGCGGAGGATTGTTTCGATTGCAAATATTCGGATATCGAACGGACAGCTTCTTTTCTCGCCTGGGCAGGATCCGAAACCGTCGTTGCCTCGACGAGAGATGCATTTCGCTGAATCGATGATTGCGGAATCTGAAGAAGCTGTTCGCTTGCGTCAGCGATCCACTGCGAAACTCGCTGCAAATTTTCCTCCGACGGGAATCTCAGTGCGCGGTGGATCAGAAGATCGGCAAGCAACAACCTGGCGTCCGCTCCCGAAGCGAGCAACGCTTCGCATTCAGATTGCAGGTCCAGTAAGCGCGCTTCGGATTCCACGACTCGAGCATCGCCAACACGAAACCGCCAATCCAAGATCCAGAGGCGGGCATCGACGGCGGCGGGGCCGTCCAACTTCGCCGCTCGACGCATCGAGTCGACCGCATGTTGCCGAGAGTTCATCGCCAATTCGAGCCAATCCCTCGACGATCGGGATTCGGAATCCGTCGCCGACGATGCGATCTGGAGCAATGCGTGATTTTGAGAAACGAGGTCCACCCTCGCCATGGTTTCTGCTGCATCCGCCGAATCGGGGTTTTCCACCAAGAGTCGTTTTGCGGCGACTTCCGCACGCCGCATGGACTCGACCGTCCAGGTGTTTGCGCGATCCGAAGCTGAATCCAGATACTCTCTGATGACCGCGTCGTATCGGCCGCGGATATGTCGCTGTGCTTGAAGGCTAGCCAGCGCAAAGCCCGCGCTAACGATCGCCAGAACAATCGATGGGATACTCCATCGGAGATACTTGCGCCGCATCTCAGCCGTTTGCTCAGTGCCGGAATCGGTCATCTTGGCGTCAATCGAACTCCCGAGGCAATTGCGAGAGCAACGGCTGCATCTCTTCCAAAAATCGATCTCGCGATGCCTGAAACTGTTGCCGCAATTGGCTGAGCGCCTCTTCATTCGGCGACTCGGAAACACGAGTCAGAAGCTGAAACTGGACCGTCAGTGGCCAGCTTTCGTTGAACCAGCCTTCCCGAACACCCGTCAATTCGCGCCACAACGTTCGATAGTTGCGATCTTTCTCCGCCATGAATTGACGTGTCATTTCATACTCAAACGGTTTCCCGTGGCGGTCGATGAGAACAAAATGAAGGACGGCTATATCCCCCTCTGGCCCTCGCAAAATGGATTCGTAGGCTGGCCAATTCTGTTTGAGCCGGTCGGAAAACAAATCGATGTTGCGCTGGTTCAAAAGGGTCCATCCGTTCATCTCGTAGCAACTCCACAATTGGTGCCAACCGCGAAACGGCATATCGATCGCAATCGTTTGTGAACCATCTCGTTTCCCAAGATGCCAGATACGGGAACACTGCCCCAGCCGATCTCCTCGGGATCGACGAACCGTTTCAAAACGAGCGAGGGATCCCAAGGGATGCGGAATCGCCGAAGCATCCCCTGGCAGCACGTCAATCAAGGCATCGGATAGTTGTGGAACGTGACTTCGATACACCATACTTGTAAACGCAACCCACCCCAGGGGCGCGAACAACAACAGGGAAATCGCAAAGGCCAATCCGAGTTTATGGACCTGTATCGGAATCGTGCCCAGCGCAGGATTCGCTCGCGGTTTCGATAACGAGGATGGCGAAAATGTCCACTCCAACCAATTCAGGAACTGAACGGAACTCCAATGGGCCCATGCGGCCAGCGCGAAGGAGAGGAGCCCCAGTAGGGTATGCGGAGTTCCAATCGACAAATCGATCCCGAAGTATTCAAAACCGATAACGATCGAGAAGATGCGAAGAATGTTCCCAAGAATAGCCCAAATGGGGACGGTTACGATCGTGACAAGGGAGACCCATGCGCTGGCACGCCCCACCAACAACAGCACCCCCGCGACCGCCATCAATGCATATTGGCTGTCGACCCCGCTGCACGCCTCCTCCACAAACAACTTCTTCTCTGCGATTTCAAGAACGTTCCCCGTCCGCACATGCAGGATGCCCATGGCGTCCATCATCCGACTGCAAGCCAGCGAAGATACGCCCTGCAATGAATGTACGAGGTCTTGATCTCCGTTGAAGGGAAATGGAAGCGTAATCAAGGCCAGTCCGCATATCCCCAAAATGCGCAGGATCGACAGGTTGCCGAATCGTCCAAGCATCCAGACGAACAGTGCTTGAACGCAGGTTAGGTGTGCCAGCCAGGAACTGTGCAATAGAGATGCGGCTGCGACGCAAAGGAGATTGCCATAAGCACCCAAGTTGGCGACTGCGATCCGATAGCGATCGGGGAACGCATTCCCCCGGCCCTCATGAACGATAAACCAACCTACGGCTGCCAAAGCGAGAGGGAAAAACTGCATATGCTGCTTGTCCCATAAAATCCGCGTTTGGGCCACGATCAATGGCGACAACGACAGAATGGGCAAGACCAAGGCAAACCAATCCCATCGTTGCCAACGCCGAATCCACTGGACCCACGATTCACTCTTCGGAGTGGACGCCTGCATGCTGGCGAAACTTCTATTGGATTCGATGTTAGCGGACACGTTGGAGTGGCACCGCGCGAAACGCCGATTTGCGATGACGACGCATTTCGAAGTCGAGCACCAGTCGCAGAGGGACCGTCAACACGAGTATCGCCGTAATACCTGCGATCTGTGCTGTTAGAGAAGCACCCGGCCAAGCTAACGTCATGCCAACCAAAAAGTACGGAACGAAATCCGCTAATTGCCGCCGGTGAAAGTACATGGTCGCCCGAGTGTCGACAAACTCAATGATGCAGCCGTAAACAAACAACAACACGAAAATACCCAGCCAACCGAAGTTCACGTAGGCTTCGAGGATGAGCCCAATTTGCATCGTCACCGTCTTCGAAAACTTCATCCCCGTGTATCGGCTCAGCATCTCAGTACCGCCGATAATGGGCTTGTTCCGCCAAAACATTCGCGGCACAAATGCAAGCACAGCATCCCGAATGGTCTCCCCGTTACCGAAACTATTCGGATTGCGATCGAGATACTCGATCGCCTTGCCAACAAAGATGTTCTGGTTAAATCTCGAGTCGATTAATGCGAGCTGAGAATTATCAAACGGATCAAGCAAATGGAAGCGATTAATGGTTGCCAACGAGACGGAGATTCGTCGACCCAAGGTTGCATCCGACCAAAGAACGGCCCGCAAATCACGCCGATTTTCAAGATACACGACAGACGCAGACACCAGCATGTAAGCGATCAACGGAACCAAAATGGCTATCCATGCGGCTCGTTTGCGAGAGTACTCCACATTGCAGCCAATCACGCAAGCCAGGAGCAAGAAATACTGAAAACCATAGGAGAGAAAACCCTGGAAAAAAAAGTAGTACGCTGGAAGCATCGAATAGCCAAACATCGCTAACATGGCCAGGTAGGGTCGCTTGCGCTGAACGTTTCGATACACGTGCAGGATCAACCCCAACACAGCACAATTCTGACCTGCCAAGAATACGGCATCCAATCCAACGTTCTTCAGGACGTAGGTAGCGAAAAAACACGGAACTCCGATCAATAAGAGCATGTTCGCCACGAACTTAGCGAAACGTTCGTCCCGCGGTTGTTCCCTGAAGCGAACAACGGTGCCCGAGAACAAGTGTTTGTAAAACAAGATCCCCATGACCATGGCGACCGTCCCTAACGCCGTTGCGCAGCACCCGAGGGGCACGGTATGCGGCGTCATCGCATAGGACAAGAGGTACAAATCCTTCGCTGGATTGTACTGCGGAAGCAAATACACAAATGTTCCACCGTGCATCACGGCGAGATTGAGCAGATACAAAAGAGGAAAACCGACCGATCGCTTCCTCCGGCAATGGCGGAAAACAACAACCGTTGCCGCAACCTGGACGAACAGGGTTAATGCGATTATCCAAAAAGGTGTCATTGCGTTCAAACGAAAGGCTAGCGAAACTTCAGGAGCGGCTTACTGATGAACACAAGAAGGCACCGAGCCTTGCTGCATAACAAATCGATAACAGTCCAAAAATGAACCCGCGATCTTATCCCAGGGCAGCGTTTCACACACCCATTCTCGGCCGAGTTTGCCCATTCGGTCTCGCTCGATACTGGTCAAAGCCGTTGCATGCTGCAACGCCTCCTCAACCCCCTCGCGCGTCGGAGGGATCCACCACCCGCAACCGCGCGAGACGACCTCCTCCCATGGAGTTCCCTCGGTCGTTATCACCGGAACTTCATACGCGAGGGCCTCCGCGACGCTCAAGCCAAAGTTCTCCGAGTGGGACGGAAGAATAAAGAGCGAGGCTTTGCGAAACAAGCCTTCTTTGGCCTCACTATACTGGGCTCCGGGGAAGGATATGGAATCGGAGACTCCAAGTCCCTCGGCGAGCGAGCGGAGCGAAGACTGAAGCCCTGATTCATCCGGGCCGGCAATGATTAATTTCCAACGAGGAGGGCGTACCTTGGCCCAGGCGTCGACCAGCATATCGAGCCCTTTGATGGGATGGATGCGGCCCAGATACAATGCGATGCGATCCGGCGACGCATCCCGCTCTTGAGCGATTGCATCACGATCCAAGCTCGGAATAACGACTCCGTTGGGAATCACTGCAACGGGACTGGTCAACCCGCGTGCTCGAATCGCCTTTAGTTCCTGTTGCGACGTCGCATGAAGCAGGGAGGCCGTTTGCAGATTTCGCCGTTCCAGCAACCACCACATCCAACGCTTCTTCCACGCCTTGTAACGCCATGCCCAGGGTTCCAGCATCCCTCGCACAGATGCGACATGCGGTCGATTCCAGCGGCGTTTCCAGGACAGCGCAACCCATGACGGATGGAGCCACAACCCTTGGGTATGGAGGATATCCGTGGATGCGGCCAAAAGCCGACGCGCAAATTCAGGCGACCAACCTAGAGGTTTGCATCGGATGTCTCCCACCATGCAGGTCCGAGCAGGGCTCCAAGCGTACTCGTATTGCAATGCAGTTGCCTCGCGCGGCATCCACACCGTGACATCGACCCCGAGGTCGGTCAAGGACCTGGCACCATGTCGAACGGATTCGAAAGGCCCGCCAAAACCCGGCCCCATCGGCGGTGTACTGATACCGACTTTCATGCGGATCGATGTCTCACGCGGAAGAAGCCTCGAGGATTTCCGAGTAGAGTTTCGCGAACTCCGTGGCGATCGCCCGCGAATGAAAGCGTTTGCTATTTTCTCGTCCAGCTCGGATCAATTCCTCGCGGTATTCCGAACTGCCGACAATCGCTTCGAAACCCCGTCGGATCGAACCCACATCGTACGGGTCAACGAGGCAAGCTCCTCTTCCGGCCACTTCAGGCATCGACGAAACGTTGGCGGTCAGGACCGGTCGACCGGTCACTTGCCCCTCGACGATCGGCATGCCAAAACCCTCCATGGTTGACGCGAAGCTGACCATGTCGCATTTCCGGTATTCCTCGACTAATTGCGAGTCCGTCAGCCCTTTAGGATTCTCATAGTCGATTCCCAGGCGGCGAAGAAATTGACACTCATCCGAAGTCAATTCGCCGACAATGATCAACTTGCATCGGATCCCTTGCAGGGCGCGAAACAGCCGGTCGAGGTTCTTGTTTCCCTTGGTCCCAACCTGAAGAATGCGGGGGCAATCGGACTGGAATTCCCTCGGGGAGAACTGAAAACGATCCGAGATGGAAACATAGATGACCCGCACTTTGTTCTCATCAAATGCGGGGAATTTCTCCAACAACACCCGTTTTGTTTCGTGAGAAATCACGCTGATCGCCGCGCATCGTCTCATGGGCATCGTGAACCAGAAGTACCGGAAAATACGCAGCCTCATTCCACGCAACCGCTCGAGGGTTGCACAGTCCAGGATCGTCAGAACCGTCCGCGATGGCTCGCATCCCAACGCGGTGTAATGCACATCACCGGTGATGTGCACGATGTCGCCCTGAATCCGCCGGGCATGAAGCATGTTGCGAACTCGTGGCAAGACGCCAAGACTGAGGTGCGGCAGAATGCACGGTTGCACTTCATGCCCCATCAAGCGCAAATCATCCGCCAGCCGCCCAAAATAGCCTTCAACGCTGAACTGACCGGGAAACGGTCGGCGCTGGAGCAGCGCGATTTTCATCGATCCCCACTCCTGGCTTGAGCACCAGACATCATCGCGTCCAGCACGCCCCGAAACTGGGACTCGTAATTCCATTCGTCAGCGATCAGATCGCGCCCGCGTTGCCCCATCGTCCTGGACTCGTGCGGATGGTCGGCGACCCAGCGCCAAGCGGCTGCGATCGAAGAAGGATCGCCTGGATTGCACTTGACCGCCACACCTCGATCGATGAATTCGGATTGCCAGTCCGGCAGATCGGAAACCAAAACCGGTATTCCCACACATAGCCCATCGAAGGACTTGTTGGATGCCCCGAGCATTCCCGACATGTTTCCGTCGCGAGATCGCAGCGGCACGGTTGCGATGGCGAGATGCGACTGCTGCAAAGCAGAGAAAACATCCCTGCGTGCAATGGACTCGCGGAACGTGAGGCGGTCGGCGACATGGCGATCGAGGGCATACGTACGAAATCGGTCGCAAAAGCCACGCGATCCAATGGTTTCATAGCCGATGAGCGTCAATCGCGCTCGAGGCTCCAAAACCAGAGCATCGATGTACGAGAAAGGAACACGCACTTCATTGAGCGATCCGCAGTAAACGACCTGAAGCGGTTCATCGCTTCGCGAACGATAGCTCGCCGATGCCGTTATGCGATCGAACTCCGCACGACTCGGACAATTCCACACGATATCGCACTCGGCCTGCCGACCTGTTTCCCGTTGCAATGCCGCTGCGCGATCGACGTTGGGAACGACGCACCGTTCGGCCCGGCAGGACAATGATCTCCGAGCATTCTTGACCAACCGTTCCTTCGATGACAAACGTTCGTTTGACGTGCCCCAATCCGGCAAATCGTGCTCATGGTAAACAACACGGCATCCAGAATGGGCTCGAAGCCCCCATTCGGCTGCAACACAAGCCATCGGATCCGACACGTAGATCCAATCGGGCGCAGATCGTCGAACCGCCCTCCGAACACGCCAACAGAATTGAAGAAAAAAGAAGCGAAGCAAGAATCGCGTCGATGGCGCTCGAAGGAGCTCCACGTCGCGAGCCGAATCATCCTGTATCGCGAAACGATCCTGATCGGGCATCTGGACCCCCAGCATCGATACGCTCCACCCCGCGGCCTGCAAGATCCTGCTCGCATGCAGGACCGGCGGATAGACACCGGGATGCGCATACTGAATAAAGAGAACACCCTTCATCAATTTAGCGATCCGGAAACGACACCGATTCGTTCGCAGACAACATCGAAGAGATGATGTCCGCGAGTTTTTTTGTGGTAGCATCGGCCGAGAAGGATGCCAAATACGACACGTCGGGAGCAAGTTCGACTCCCTCGCGAAACACGCTCGCCATCGATCGCGCCGATCCATGCTTGTCGTCGGGATCCATCACGATTCCCGTTCGACTGTCCAAGAGAAAGTCCCTTTGGGCTCCGGGACATACAAAACCGAGTACCGGTTTGCCGGCGTCGAGGTACTCGAATGTCTTCGACGCAAGGCAGAAATCCTCGCCGTCATGTACTTTGATCGAGGTACAAAGCATCCAATCCAACGACTCTAACTTTTCGCGGACCTCATGCTTCATCAATCGACCATGGAAAAGACAGCGATCGAAAACCCCGCTCTCTTGAGCCATTGAGGGAAGCCAATCAGGCGTGTCGCCGATCAAATGAAAACGAATTCGCGAGCCCAATTCGGCATCGATGCGATCGAGTTCCTGCCACGCTCGAAAGAAGAATCGAGGCGTTCGATATTCCCAATCTTGTCGCGTTGCGTGGTACTGAAACCAGTGATGCGGACTCTTGCGGTACCAGGGAGTTGATCGTAGCCGATGGTATCGCTGATTAAAGTAGAAGCTCCCAACGTATCCCACATCGATCGTCTTCAATGGATCTGGCTTCCATTCGATCCTATCCGAAAAATGCTGGGCCTCAGAGGAATTCGGAACCCATACGAACTGCTCCTTCGAACGCTCTGGCACAAGTCGATGGAGCATTTCGCGAAGCTGGGGAGTAACCGCAATCACGCGTGAAGCGGCTCGCAAGACCCTTTGCTCAAGTTGGCGCACACCAGCGAAATGCAAATACGAGGGAAAAGGGTGCGATCCAAATTCCGACCACGCGTCCCTCATATCGATGATGAGAGGTGCGTTGAGAACATGCCGGGCATGCAACGCTAATTGGCCAGCTCCAAAGGGTGGCAAAGACGCATAAATCGCGTCGATATGTCTCAATTTACCGCTCCGCAAGAGCTCATCGAATCCATCGCGCAGCCGTGAGAAATATCCATCGGAGATACGAAAAACCATGCGGGCATAAACAATCCATCGGTTCGCGTCGCGCTCCTGCATCCCGTAACGCAGGCGGTGCACTTCCGTCGAAACTGGGATCTGCTGCATCAATCGCGGATTTTGTTGAACGCCGAAAATCTCTGCCCCTTCGTCGGGGTCGATACTGACCACGACCGGCTCGATGCCGAACTTAGCCAATCGCGACACGAACCGGAGCGACCGACACATTCCGGTTGTCTGGACAGGCGGAAATTCCAACGCGATGAACAAAACTCGCTTCGTCGACTGCCCCTGGGCGCGTCGTGAATTCATTGAGACCGGCGACGGTATCTCGCTAGGATTCATGCGCGGTTTTGCCCAAGCCAACGGCACAACCTCTCCGCGATCCTCTGCGAAGCTCGTCCATCGCCATAGAGTTGCTCCCAAGGAGTCGATGGGAACTGCTCCAACAATGTGGCAAGACATTCGTTCCGGGGATCGAAGAGTCGGTTCCACCCTCCCCGAAGCGTTTCGATCCATTCCGTTTCACGCCGGACGGTATAGCATCGTTTCCTCGCCCAATAAGCCTCTTTTTGCAGACCGCCCGAATCCGTAACGACCCATTCGGAACCATGGAGCAACGCTAACATCGACAGATATCCTTGGGGCCCAACAAGCCGGATGTTGGACGGAATGCGGTGTTGCTGGATTCGATCCCGTAACCGAGGATGCACCGGCCAGACAGTCGTTCGTCCAACCTGTTCCATCTGGGCGAGAATCGCATCTAAATTCTTATCATCATCGGTATTGGATGGACGATGTATCGTCAGCAAACCGTACTGAGCATCGAGAAGACAGGTCAAGTCAGGACCGAGTGGCCGTCCTCGTGCAACGCGAGAAAAATGTTCAAATGCATCGAGCATTACATCCCCGACATCGTGCACTTCCTGAGTGATCCCTTCCCGAGCCAACTGCTGCACACCCTCCTCAGAGGAACAGAAGAGAATGGACGACAGGTGATCGGTGGTGATCCGATTAATTTCTTCGGGCATCTCGCGATTGAAACTACGCAACCCTGCCTCGACGTGCGCGACCGGGATGTGGAGCTTTGCCGCAACGAGCGCACCGGCAATGGTGGAGTTCGTATCGCCATACACCAAAACGCACTGGGGAGGGTCGGGCAGACCCAGCAGGTACTTTTCGATTTCCACCATCATCGTCGCGGTTTGTACCGCGTGAGAACCGGATCCACATCGAAGTTGGGCCGCGATATTCCGGATGTCCAGCTCTCGAAGGAAGGCGGCGCTCATCGCGTCGTCGTAGTGCTGGCCGGTGTGGACGATCCTTTCGGTCAGACCCGCCGCCGCGAGCGCGCGGGACACGACCGCAGCCTGGATGAATTGTGGGCGAGCCCCAACAATGCTAACAATCATGATTAACTATCGACGACCGATGACTCTCTTGACCGTAGCGGTCAGAGGCCGAATCGTTTTCATAAACCGCAGATAGCGTTCTCGCTGCAAGCGGTCGGTTCCGAACTCCTCGTGCGAACGATTGGGTTGCGTCAGAACCTCCTCGAATTCGCTCTCCGAAAAGCCTAATTTCTTGGCCACGTAAACTTTGTCCTGTAACTGAAGATCCGGGTCGTAGGTCGGGTTCGCCAGTTCCGCCAAAGCTTCATCGCGAGTCATTTCCCCGTTGAGAATCAAATTGCTGAGGTGCGCTCGCCGTTTGTCGATGTTGAATTTTCGCGGAAGGATATAGCCTTGGTAAAATCGAGTGAAGATTGACTCGTAGTGTTTACCGCCGTAGTCCCGCCACTCCAATTCGGATTGAATGATCCGCTTCGCATTTGTCTTTTTGTAATCGACGAGCTCAAGCATCCTGACGTCCGTCATCCCGCGTACCAATTGATAGTAGGAGCGCTGCCAAAGGCCTAGCGATGGAAGTTTCTTCAGTGGAATGGTCCCATAGCGACGATGAATCGCCTGGATATTGACGAGATCGAATTTACTGTAGTACCACGA
>JBKDPB010000005.1:0-10849 GCA_046342615.1 Planctomycetota bacterium
TGGACGAGTCGAGGCCTCTGCTCTGTGCCGGATGATGTGGAAGTCTTGGACGAGATCTTAGCGAGTCTTCTGGAATGACTGGCTCGGCGTTAACAAGATGGAGTTCTTCGTTCGGATCCTCCAGGGATCTCGGGGCCGTCACGGCCCGAGACAAGAAAAAGTGTCTCTGGTCCATCATTCCGCAGCGAAACCAGCCATGGGCAAAGGCATCTAAGCTCCTGATGCGGGGTTCCCGGTCCAATCGATCGCGGTCCATGAGCGGTTCCAACAGCCGGTCCATCGGTTCCTCTGGTCTAGTTGGTCCAGATTGCTAAGCCGGAGGACAAGTATCCGCAGGTAGGTCGGATTCTGTATACTGTCCAGGAAAAACCGGCGAAGCCACACAGTTCAACGCACAATCTATCCCACCGTTCCGCTTCGCTCCAGTCGGGATAGATTGCTAGCTTCCGTCAGCTGGTCAGTTAGGCGTAATGACGCCTAACAATTCACTCAAACATGAACACGTCCGCTCAAGATAGTCGATTTAGCGTACTTTACCTCCTGTGCTTAACCGCAGGCGTGGGTATCGCGATTTCCATAGCACGAGGCATTGAAAGAATACGATTCCCTGCAGATGCGTTTTACTACCGGCTCGATAGCATCCAAGGGACTGACGCTTTTGCCGCGTTGGTCGCAGCAATTTACGGCGTGTGCGTTACGACATTCATCTTTGCTTGGAAGTCTGGCGACTTGTGGGGCAGCCCAGGAAAAGTCTTGGCTTTGCTGTTCGCCACAATGTGTGTACTTAATTGGGTGCTCGACTTGTATGCCGCTGTGCTCATGAACTACCGCATGCAGTTGCCACAACCCGCAGTAGGTGTTCCGGACACTCGTGGATATATCGCAGGAATTTGGTACAGGAACTTCGGGCCATCACTGGGGTACGTCGCAGGATTGCCCGTTCTCGCATTTGTAGCCTACAAAACTAGACGACAGAGAATCTCTTGGAGATTTGTATGGATCGGCTTTTTGATTTTCGCCTTGTTGATCGTCGCGCATATTCATTTCAACGCGGATCAATACGTACCGACTTCACTACGACCTTGGTACTTCGAAGCAGCGATTGGGATACCCATTATTTTGTTGGCTCTTGCCTTGTGTTTCAGTCTGTTGCGGCGAGAGCGAATTGACTGGTGGACCACAATGACTGCGCCGCTCATAATCGCAGTATGGGGTATCGGCATCGTTCTTAAAGCCGCCGCGACATAACCAATCCGTGAACCGAAGCGGCGAAGTCGGGCGGTTTTGGAATGGAAAATCTTTCGTCGCCGTCCGATTACGGCAGACGTTATTCGCTTTGAGCACCTGTCGTGAATGTCGTGAAGAAAGCTGACCGAATTAGAAATGCGGCGGATCGTGCAGCCAGAATGCAATAATACGATCGCCAGGAAGCGGCAATGACGGCATTCATTGAGACTTGCCGTACATTCATGACTGCGGAACAATGGAACGATTATTACCCCGAGGCCAAGAGATCTGCGGGCGAAACGTTTCACATCGTTCAGGCCTTCTTCAGCGCGAGTGTTGTGTAGACCGTGGCTCGTTGAGCCACGGCAGTCATTCTGCCAGCCCTTTGGGCTTCAAAAGGCAAAGTCACAGCCCGACGAATGTTGTTTGCGATCTGCCTATCCCGACAACCTAGTCGCTCGCATACTCATGCGTGGGTGACCGTGCCAGATTTTATTCGTATGGCTCCCACCCCAAACCCAGGACTTCCATGGATTCGTTCGGCCTTACTCGCGGTGCCGCCGACCTCAGGTTATACTGCTTGCCGAAGTGGACGATGACAGGAAACGCCAGCAAAACACTTGAATCCTTCGACCGGCTTGACCCTGTTGAGCAGCATTCTGTCGTCGTGTCACTGCTACGGCGTGCAGGCGAACTGCCATCTGCATCTTTGACCGATGATGATCGCTGCGGCATTGTGGACGATCTGTTCTCCTCATTGGATGATGAAGAAAATGGCAACACCTACTCCGAAGCGCGGTGAAGTTTGGCTTGTCGATCTGGGCATGTCCGCCAAGAATCGACCATGCTTGGTTTTGAGCATTCCAGCATCCGATGAAAATCAGAAAAACTGCGGCTAACGCCAAGGCGGACACCAACCGATGAATCTCTCTTCGACGCGATGCTTGAGATTCGCAGCCAAACCAGCTTTGTTTCTTCTTCGAGATTAGATCATCACCATGAAGGCTCGATCTCTGTCAGGAACGCTCATTGCGACAGCTACGTTCGTCGCGTTGTGTCTGGTTCTGTGTATCTGGTTTGCGCAGGGTGTTACCGTCACGGTGCGCAATGGGGGCAATTCGCCACTGATCGATCTCCAGGTGCATGTGACCGGAAGGTCTTATAATCTGGGCAACCTTGAGAGCGGTGCCATGAAACGATGTGCGGTAGAGCCGACGAGTGAATCCCACGTGGAGATTTCCTACCAACTTCCCGACGGTACCTCAAGGCGTCATTCCATCGGTGGTTACCTGGAACCAGGTTACCGTGGCACTGTGGATGCAGAGATACAAGACGGAGAAATGGTCCAATCTTCTCACCGCATACGAGGTTTGTTCTTTTGATTCGCGAGGCGGCTCTCCAGTACCATCGATGCACGGAGAATTGCACCGAAGTGCCCCCAGATTCAACCCGTCGTCGTCCGCCGCGATTTCCTTGCGGTTGTCCTGGGCCGTGGATTTCGCCGATTGGCACCTCCTTTCTGCGGCGATTATTTTTACGCGGCAGGGAACGATCGGAACAACCGGGACTCGACAGGTTCAGTATGTGCGCAATAAGCGGACGAAATCGATGAAAATCCTGGCCCCGAAGTCAGAAACCGTTTGACCTCTGGGTGGAAATTCACGTAGGTTTCGAGTTACATCGTTCGAGAATTGAAAACCTAGGAGGTGCCACATGTCAGGACGAGCGTCGATCCAAAATCAGGCGTGCTGTGTTTCCTCGATCGCACCGTTTGCATCGTGGGCCATGTTGATCGCATTTTTTCTAGCTGGCGTGTGTTCTCTAGGCTCTGAAGCTCTTGGCCCCGATCCCGAGCGGAAACCAGGGATTCCTCCAACGATCGTTGAACACGATATCGCTCCGTGGGATGGGGCTGCTTTCAGTCTTTGGATTCCAGCCGAACAATTCGGCGGCAAGCCTTATTCTTGGATCTATTTGCGAATCTGGAAATCACCGGAGGAGTCTGCTCAGGAAAAGTTTGTCTTCCCCGACGAGTCCATGAAGATTGGAAGAGTAATGTACTTCATGGATCTCCAATCTCCGCGGTCGATCAACTGGAAAAATCAACCCCGTGAAGAATTGAAAGGTTGGGTCCGCTTTAGCCAGTCCAAGAGCGATCAGCCTGTCCTCGGCGAATTCGATTTTGTGTCAGAGAAGAGAATTTCGCTCAAGGGTAAATTTGAAGCTCAGTGGGTATCGGAGGGTTGGTTGAAGGGAAAGTCCGATTAGCGCGGTGCGTCGGACTTACGTGGAAAGCGGGTCGTTTGGTTTATTCAAGTTCGCCCACCCGCGCCGAGCGTGGGGGCAGGACAGGCATCGACTGGGATCGATGTGGCGTCTGGCTCTGTTGAGCCTATCTTGTTAGCGCCCTATTCTGATGGGCGTCTTGGTCCCAGATCTTTTTCGATTTGCTAAGCCTACCGGCTATTGCCTACCTTGCATTACGGCGGCGTGGGGCGAGTAGCCGTACGCAAGCCGTCCGGTGCATCAGGCTCTCTTTCAGGATATCGTCGATTCGCCGCGGCGGATCGACGTGCTGACGGTTACGTACAGATCCTGGGCCGGGATACACGGGACCGCGCCAGTTTCGAGAGTGTCTCTGAGGGCTCTCCAGAGGGCTATTTTCTTATTTCCTCAACGGGCGAATTCCCGGTGGTGTGGTTTGCTATATTGCCGTGATGGTATTATTCGTGGTGGCCTTCCGCCGCGGCGGGGAGTTGAGCGTACTGGGCCCCATTGATGCGACGACGTTCATCTGGGCTGCCATCATCGCCATGTGGGCCTATGGGGTACCAATCAAGCCCATCAATGTTTTTGGGATGGTCTGCTTGATTGCGGGGATGTTTTTTATGGGTAAGCGATAATGGTGGATGAACCGTACCAACCGACCGATCGCCGTCCGATTGCGGCTCGGAAATGGCCGCTTTGGCATCGAGCTGCGAAATGGTTGGCGAGGCGGGGCGTTTCTCCCAACGGGA
Organism: Planctomycetota bacterium; assembly: GCA_046342615.1. GTDB lineage: Bacteria > Planctomycetota > Planctomycetia > Pirellulales > Pirellulaceae > JBKCUI01. The sequence goes on from JBKDPB010000005.1 coordinate 4,245, forward strand.
TCTCGCTCGCTGGCATGGTTTGTGGCTTGGCAGCGGGTCTTGCGTTCGCGGGGACGGTGTATGCAACAGGTTGGGAACGATTTGCATGGCTGGCCGGGGGGATACTGATTCAGCTTCGGCTGCTTGCGAACCTGCTGGATGGCATGGTTGCGATTGAGTCCGGGCGTGCCTCGCCGGTTGGCGAACTGTACAACGAGGTTCCGGATCGGGTTTCCGACACGGCGACCCTGATTGGGGTCGGTTACGCCGTCGGAGGTGACATCATTCTCGGCTATGCAGCAAGCTGTGCCGCTCTGTTCACGGCTTACGTTCGCGCTGCGGGGAAGGCTGCTGGTGCTCCACAGGAATACTGCGGGCCCATGGCCAAGCAGCAGCGCATGGCGCTGCTAACCTTGGTAGCCTTGTACTGTGGCCTGGCACCGTCCGGTTGGTTGCCGAGTTGGGGCGATCCAGGTCGTGGCTTAGCCGCAGTTGGTCTTTTCATCATCGTGCTCGGTAGCCTGTTGACAGCGATTCGTCGCTTGCGTCGCATCGCAGCCAACTTGAGGAGGAACAGGCCATGAACTCGGCGGCTTGGGAGCGACTTTTTGGTGCTTGGCATGCCTTCGATCACTCCATCACCACGGTCGTGACCGTCGCGGTGGCGGCGCTGCTGGTGTTGACACCGGTGGTCATCTGGCTTTTGTCGTGGCGTGGACGGATCGATGCCAAGTTGAAAGGGGAGTTGATGCTCAGGTATCGGTCTTGGCTGGTTCTGACACCTTTGATTCTGGTTCCAATCCTGCTCGGTGCAGCGTGGACAATTCTGGGGATTGGAATTCTGAGCTTGCTCTGTTTTCGAGAGTATGCTTTCGCGACCGGTTTATCTCGCGAAAAGTCCGTGAGCCTCGTGGTGGTACTGGGCATCCTGGCTGCGACGTTCACGGAGTTGGATCACTGGTATCGTCTCTTCGTCGCTCTGGTGCCGTTCACGGTAGGCATCATTGCTATCGTGGCCATTCTCCGAGATCAGCCCCAAGGTTACATTGAGCGAGTGGCCCTGGGGGTTCTGGGCTTTGCTCTTTTTGGATCCTGTTTGGGCCATTTAGGTTATCTGGCCAATGACTGGAACTATCGGCCGATGCTCATATTGATTTTTCTGAGCGTCGAGCTGAATGATGTTTTCGCATTCATGGTGGGGAAGACGCTCGGGAGGCGCAAGCTTGCCCCCAACACGAGTCCGAAGAAGACGATCGCCGGCGCCGTTGGCGCTTTGGTGCTAACCACCCTGCTGGTGATGGGAGTTGGTTCCTTCGTCTTTCAAGGAACGAACCTGGCGAGTTTCGTTCATCTCGTGATAATCGGGATGCTCGTCAGTGTGCTCGGGCAGTTTGGGGACTTGATGTTATCGTCGATCAAGCGTGACCTCGGTATCAAGGATATGGCTGAGACCATCCCCGGACATGGCGGATTGCTGGATCGTTTCGACAGTGTCATCCTCGTTGCCCCCGCCGTTTTCCACTATATCAATTACTTTGTTGGAATTGGGACCGATCAAGCTCCACACGTTTTTACGGGGTTTTGAAGAACGCAGGCCATGGGCGGCACACCCGAGTGCTGCCGACGTGAGGAAACGCCGAGAGGGTCTTGTTTGAAGGAAGCTGAGGGATGCCGCCCCCTTATTTGCAACGGCGGTTCTCTTGTTTTTCGCCTCGGTCATCTCATAATTGAAAAGTTGTAGTATGATCGCTTCACTCTCGAACTCTCTATGCAAAGGATTTAGCACATTATGTCGAACAATCCCTATGCTCCGCCGATAACTATCGACCCGATCGAGGAACCGTTCGTCTCTTCGGACGACGTGTTAGCGGGAAGATTCACGCGGTTTGCGGCTGCATTCGTTGATGGTTTGGCTATGTTGCTCGTCTTCATTCCGGTGATTATTTTCTCGGGGTATTTTGAGCGGGCTCGAGCGCAGAAAGTTGGAAGCCTAGAGAGCCTCGGGATGTCATTGCTGGGAGTTGCGGTGATGTTGGCTTTGAATGGATACTTGTTATACAGTCGCGGTCAAACCGTCGGCAAATTCCTCACGAAGATTCAGATCGTGGATTTTCAGACGGGAGCATTGCTTCCGTTCTTGCGAGTTTATGTCAAGCGTTACCTTTGGAGTCTGCCGTTGACCTTGAGCACGGCATTCATTCCTGGGATCATCGATGACCAATTGATTAATTTGGTTGTGTTGTTGGATGTGTTGATGATTTTCGGCAAGGAACGCAGATGTCTGCACGATTATATCGCTGGTTCTAAAGTGGTCGAGTTTAAGGAAAACCGAGCAAGGCTCGCGTGAAACGGATGATCGTTTCGGCAAATACCGCGAAGCATGATATCGTGGACTTCGGTGGAACGAGTTTCGTGGGGTAGATCCTGTGCCGCTATCTCTGTGATCCCTGCGGAGTCGGCAGGGGACTCCGTTGGACGGTGGCGGGCCGTTCTGTGAAGCTGATTCACCGGGCGACACAAGGTCGCCGGGGTCTTTGTTACGCGTTTGCACGCGTTGCTAGCTGCGAAGCTGATTCACCAGGCGACACAAGGTCGCCGGGGTCTTTGCCCCAGCATCGATCGGGCTCCCCGGTGGCCTTGTGCCACCGGAAGCGAAGCTTCGTAGCTAGCCAGGGACGCAACCCGAAACGCCCCCCGGTGGCCTTGTGCCACCGGAGGCCAAGCTTTCTTTGCTACATGAACCGATCGCGAGCGCCCGTAGCTGTGAAGCTCATTCACCAGGCGACACAAGGTCGCCGGGGTCTTTGTTACGCGTTTGCACGCGTTGCTAGCTGTGAAGCTGATTCACCAGGCGACACAAGGTCGCCGGGGTCTGGTCCGTTGTTGCTGGCACCGATCGGGTTGCAGGTTGGAGAACGACCTTCTCGGGGAAGAAATGGCGTCCGGCCATGGGGTCTCGTGAATTCCGTTTTTTGTCGGGTTCGATACCGCGGCAGCCGAATGTCGTCTAAAATGTTAGAGGATTCGATGTACTCTCCCGCCTAGCACCACCTGCCTATGAATGTTCGATCCCTCCTTGCGCCGTACATTGGCACCTTGTTTTTCGCAGGCTGGTATGCCGCGATCACGAGCGGCCATGAGCCTATTCGTTTTAACCGCGATATCCGGCCGATACTTTCCGACAATTGTTTCTACTGCCACGGACCTGACCGGAACAAACGGCAAGCGGATTTGCGGCTCGATACCGAAGCAGGGCTGCGTGGCGAGGGTGGCCAAGGCGGAGCGATCGTACCAGGCAAATCCGATGCGAGCGAGTTGGTGCGCCGGATCCTATCCGCGGATCCGGATGAGCAGATGCCGCCACCCGAAAGCGGTAAATCGTTGAGCGAATCGCAGATTGCCCTGCTGCGGCGATGGATCGATGAGGGGGGCAGCTACGAGGGGCATTGGTCGTTTCTGCCTCGCAAGACCACCAGCGCCCTGTCGCCGATTCAGGGACGAGCTTTGTCGGACACAGAAGCTTCTGCCAAGCTTGATGCATGGATCGCGCGCGGGCTCGAAGCACAAGGCCTGGCGATGGCACCGCAGGCGGACAAGATTACGCTGCTACGGCGCCTGCATTTCGATCTTACAGGCTTGCCTCCGAGCGAAGCCGACGTTGCGGATTTTTTGGGGGATGATTCCCCCGATGCGTATGAGCGTTGCGTCGATCGGCTGCTGGCTTCGCCCCACTATGGCGAGAGGATGGCGATCTGGTGGCTGGACCTGGTGCGGTACGCCGACAGCGTCGGATATCACGGCGACCAAGAGGTGAGCGTGTCGCCGTTTCGTCAGTATGTGATTGATGCATTTAACCAGAACAAACCGTTCGATCAATTCACCCTCGAGCAGCTTGCTGGCGATTTGCTTCCCGAGCCGACGAAGGAACAGCGGATCGCGTCCGGATACAACCGTTTGGGAATGATGAGTGCCGAGGGAGGCGTACAAGACAAAGAGTACCTGGCCAAGTACATGGCCGAGCGCGTGCGAAACGCTTCGGGAACATGGCTCGGAATCACGCTCGGTTGCGCCGAGTGCCACGATCACAAATTCGATCCGCTCTCGACAAAAGACTTCTATCGATTCGGTGCTTTCTTTGCTGACATCAAAGAACAGGGTTTGTACTCCGGCTCCAATGATTCTGGAGTTTGGGGTTCGTATATCAAGGTTCCCACATCGGAGCAGGAAGCCCAACGCGCCGAATGGGTTCGCCAGCGCGATGCTCTTCGAGCCATCATGAACGAAACGACCCCCGAACTCGTCGCGGCGCTGGATTCATGGGAGATGTCACAGCGCCCTTGGGTTCTTCTGAAGCCCGATTCGATCGTGTCGCTCGAAGGCGCGTCACTCCAAAGCTTGCCCGACGGTTCGATTCTCGCCAGTGGAAAAAATCCCGCGAGCGACACGTACATCCTAACCTTCCGCGATCTGCCCAAGGGGGTTAGGGCGTTTCGCTTGGATACCTTGACTGATGAGTCGCTTCCGCGGAAAGGCCCGGGACGAGCTGGAAACGGAAACTTTGTTTTGTCCGAATTTGTGGTGCATCTTCGATCGGCAAACGGCGAAACAACCCAGATACCATTGCAGAACCCCACCGCGACCTACGAGCAAACCGGAGCGGCCGGCGCGAATCCCTACGGGAAGTGGAGTATCGCGGCGGCATTGGATGGCGATGTCAAAGGGCGAAACTGGGGTTGGGCGGTGATGGAAAAGGTCGGTGCGTCTCATGCGGCCGTCTTTGAAACCGCGAGCGACTTGAGCCTCAACGATGGAGACTCCATCGCCATCGGATTGTGGCAAAACCTGGACAATCCACAGCACACGATCGGTCGTTTCCGTCTCTCGGTAACCACGGCGGAGCGTCCGGTTCAGGTCGCCAACCTGCTGCCCGCTCCGATTGAAGAGATCGTTCGAATACCGAAAGACCAACGGTCCGATGTGCAGCGCACGACTTTGATGGACTACTTTCGAGGAATCGCACCGCAACTGGAACCGCAGCGGCAACAACTCGCGCAAATCGAAAAGAGCCTCACCGAACTCGAGGCATCGATGACATCGACGCTCGTCACCGAGCAGGTGATGCCTCGAATGGTACGCGTGCTGGCTCGAGGCAATTGGATGGATGAAAACGGCGAGGTAGTCAACCCGGCGTTCCCCGCCTCGCTCAGCAAATCGGAGCCGCCTGCCGACCGAAGGTTGAATCGGTTGGATCTCGCCAAATGGATCGTCGAGCCGGACAATCCACTGACCGCTCGTGTCCTTTCCAACCGACTGTGGAAGTTGTTTTTCGGTGCAGGGCTTTCCAAGAAATTGGACGATATGGGAGCGCAAGGAGAGTGGCCGAGCCACCCTGAACTGCTTGACGAGATTTCCCAATGGTGGATCGATACCGGCTGGGATGTCAAACGCTGGGTGAAGATCGTCGTCATGTCGAAGACGTATCGGCAATCGTCGGCTGCCAATTCCGAAGCGAAGGAGAAGGACCCGTTCAACCGATATCTTGGGCATCAAAGCCGATTTCGATTGGATGCGGAATTCGTTCGGGACAACGCGCTGGCGATCAGCGGCCTGCTGGTGACCCAAATCGGCGGCCGCAGCGTCCGGCCTTATCAACCGCCGGGATATTGGGCCTACCTCAATTTCCCGCAGCGAGAATGGCAGAACGGTTCCGGCGACCAACTCTATCGACGCGGTCTCTACACGCATTGGCAGCGCCAGTATCTGCACCCTAGCCTGCTTGTGTTCGATGCGCCGAATCGGGAGGAATGCACGGCGGATCGGCCGCGATCCAATACGCCGCTGCAATCGCTGGCGCTGCTTAATGATCCCACCTACGTCGAAGCTGCTCGAACATTTGCGGAATCGATTCTGCGCCAGGACGGAAACGATGTCGCGCGAGTCGAATACGCGATCCATCGCGCGTTGTCACGGTCGGTAACTCCCGAGGAATCCTCGGTTCTCATTGGGCTGCTGGAAAAACAGCGCAAGGATTACCTCGCCAATGCCGCAATGGCCAAAGAGGTCGCGGCAAACGGAGCACGACCCGCAGCCACCGATCTCGATACCGTGGAATTGGCGGCTTGGACCAGTGTTGCACGCACGATTTTGAACCTGCACGAAACCATTACTCGATATTGAGAACGAAGATGTGGAATTCCTCCGATCGCATCGCGCGACGAACCTTTCTGGGCAGACCCGGAATCAGTCTCGGGGCCATGGCGCTCGGTTCGTTGCTGTCAAAAAACGGAGTCGCGTTCGATAACGCCCCCTCGAGCCAATCGCGAGGCGTTCTCGATCCATTGCACCACGCTCCTCGGGCCAAACGGGTGATCTGGCTCTATATGGCGGGCGGCATGACCCACCTCGAAACCTTCGATCCCAAGCCGAAGCTGGCCGAAATGCATGGACAGCCAATGCCCGAATCGGTCACGAAGGGACAGCAGATCGCACAATTGCAAGGGCAGAAGTTGAATTGCTTCGCCCCGCAACACCCGTTTAAACAATGGGGTCAATCGGGGCAATGGATCTCCGAGCTGTGGCCGAACCTGGCCACCCAATGCGCCGACGAGATGTGCATCGTCCGATCC
>JBKDPB010000006.1:0-4273 GCA_046342615.1 Planctomycetota bacterium
CGAGGCCAGGTCGATTCAGTATTCATGCGGGTATTGTACGGCCCCGTCAACGCGTGCCCTGGCCTCCAGCAGGCGAGGTCCTGCGGATGGATCTCAGGTTACGGCATGGGCTTGCAAATCATCGAGATCGACAAACTCCAGGGTGGATATATGGGTGGACTCCAAAACCACCGGGGGAGCCACTCCGGCTTCCAACGCTTCGCGCCACCGCAGCACGCACAAACACCATCGATCACCTGGCTTGAGCCCCGGAAACTGATATTGCGGAACCGGCGTGATCAGATCGTTCCCCTTGCGTTTCGAGAAGGCGAGGAATTCATCGGTCACCTGAGCACAAACCAGATGCAAACCGAGGTCCTCCGCCCCGCTGCGGCAGCAACCGTCCCGAAAAAAACCGGTCATCGGATCCATGGAACAGGACTCCAGCGTCGTCCCCAAAACATTCTTTGCCACCGCCATAGGATTTCCTCACTCCACCGACTTCTTGCAAGCAATCCATCGGACCCCAGGATTCCACTCAGTCTTCCTGTCTTGCCTCCGACTCGCGTTTTATGCTATCCGATTTGTGGGTACGAGGATGGGTCGGTCGCGAACTGCTCTCGAGGAAATCGGCAAGATGATCCGAAAATGGTTGACAGGGTTGGTGTTAGCCCGGCGCCTGCCTCCCAATCCATATCCGGGCGAGATGCTTCCCCTCGAGAGGCTTCGTTTGTACCAATGGATAACAGAGCACAAACCGAAAATGGTACTCGAGGTTGGAACCGGCGTGGGTGGTTCGACGTTCTACATTTCGAGCGCTCTGCAGCAGAGCGGAGGCGAGTTGCATTCTTGCGATCCGCTCCGTCGCCCCCCCGAAGCATTTCTGAACCGCTTTCAAGGCACATTGCACTACCATCCTCTTCGATCCGATCAACTCATCGGGCAGTTGATTCGCGACTCGAAAAAGCCGGACTTTTTGTTTTTCGACGGTCCAGAAATTCCCGACTTGGCGGCGACGGATCTTGGCCTATTGGAGCCGTGGATCGAGCCCGGCTGTTTATTCGCGATGCATGACTGGGAACAGCCCGGCGGACGCAATCGCAAAATCGTTTCGATCAAGGCTCAGAAGGTTCGCCCTTACGTCGAGCATTCGTCCGACTGGAGGCGCATCGAGCAACTCGAGGGCCATAACAAGAACGTTTGGTGGACCAAGGGCCGGTTCGATTCGGTGGGCTTGTGTTTGTACGTCTACGAACCGGTGCGGCGCGCTGGGAGGGGTAGCCCCGAGCGACACTCGCGCATCAAGGCATCTGACGCAACCGCTCAAGGGCCTGCTCCGTCGCGGCCCGCTGGGCGGTCAGTTCGCTCAGGGCTTGACGCTCCTTATCGATAATCTCAGGTGGAGCCTTGCTGACGAACGCTTCGTTGGCCAATCGCCCTTCCTTGCTCTGAATCTGTTTGACGAGGTTCGAGAGGAGTTTTTCATTGCGAGCGATCTCTGCAGCCTTGTCGATGAACTGGCTCAGGTCGACATAGACATCCATCTGATCGATCGCGACATGGGCATGCACGTCGGGGACGGGAATCTCCGGTCCCCACGCCGTGGCATTGGCGCCGGCCATGCTTTCCAGAAATGGCTGCATGGGTCTCAGCAGGCGTTCCAACTCGGGTTGGCAACGTACCGTGAAGGGAACACGTTCTTTGGGGGGAAGGTTCTGGCGCGAGCGAATTTCGCGAATTGCGCCGATGAGGGCTGCGAAATGGGCGAATTGCGACTCGACTTCGCTCCGCTGGAATCGGGTTTGGGCTTTCGGCCAGGGAGCTCGCATCAGCCACGACTCGGCGGGCGCGTCGTCGAACAGATCGCGATGCGGAACGATCTTGCCGAGCTGTTGCCAGATCGCCTCGGTGACGAAGGGGATGATCGGATGAAGCAATCGCAGCATGTGATCGAGGCAATGGGCGAGGATCCGCTGCACCTGAGGACGCAGCTTGGAGTCTTGCAATCGAGGCTTCGCCATCTCGACGTAATAGGAGCAGAAGTTATCCCACGCAAAGTCGTACACCGCGCGAGCAGCCTCGGCGTATCCATAGCGATCCAGTTCGCGGTCGACCGTTTGCGTGACCGACGCCAATCGAGACAGGATCCAAAGGTCTTCCAGGGGTAGCGCGTCCCAATCCACGGCCACCGCTTGATACCCCTCCAGATTCATCATCACGAAGCGCGATGCGTTCCAGAGTTTGTTGACGAAGTTGCGCGCGTTTTCGAAGCGTTCGCTGACCACCGGCGCACGCGGCAGGGATTGATCGGCCTGGGTTTCAGCCCACTGGGTGGAGAACGGCTTTTTGCACTTGTCGCACGCGACGCGCGGAGAGACTCGATTCTCCTTGGTCTGCTGGACCAACTCCTGGCAGTGAGGGCACTCGTACTGGACCGGCATGCGCACGTCTTGCGTTTCGGTCGTGAGCCAGGCGAGCCCAAATCGGAGCGCATCGGCCCCAAACTTGTCGATCACATCGATGGGATCGACGCCGTTCCCTTTGCTCTTGGACATCGTCTCGCCGTATCCATCCAGGATCTTGGGATGGATGTAGACCTCGCGGAATGGGACGTCGCCTAGGTTGTTCAGCCCCATCAAGACCATCCGCGCGACCCACAACGTGATGATGTCGCGCGAAGTGATAAGGGTGCTGGTGGGATAGAAGTATCCCAATTCCGGAGTCGATTCCGGCCAGCCCAAGGTCGAGTGCGGCCAGAGCGCCGACGAGAACCAGGTATCGAGCACGTCTTCTTGGCGGACCAGGCCGAGCCCTTCGAGGGTGGATTCCAGAGCCGGATCCTCGTTCTTGATACAGACGTGCAACGTGGCGGGTTCCTCGATCGAGGCCGACGCCAGGCCGGATGCATACTGCGGCATGGCTTCGATTTCCGCCTTCATCGATCGCGCTTGGGCCACGGATTCGAACGTCTTGCTCCAGATGGGGATTTGATGCCCCCACCACAGTTGGCGACCGACGGGCCAGTCCCGTTTTTCGCTCAGCCAATCGATGTAGCCGATGGTGTAGCGAGCCGGATAGATCTTGACCCGTTCGCTGGTGACGGCATCGATGGCGGACTGGGCCAGATCGGCCATCGCCACAAACCATTGATCGGCCAGATACGGTTCAATGGGGGTCTTGCTTCGATCGCTGTGCTTGAGATCGATTTCGCGATCTTCGACTTGCTCGAGAAGCCCCAGCGCATCCAAGTCCGCAACGACGCGATGTCGCGCCTTGGCCATCGTCAGCCCCGCGTAGCGACCGCCGCCCTCATTGATCGTGCCATCGGAGTTCATGATATTGAGCCGAGGCAACTGGCATCGCGTCGCAACGTCGTAATCGTTGGGGTCGTGGGCGGGAGTGATTTTGACACAACCCGAACCGAGTTCGGGTTTCGCCCATTCATCGACGACGAGCGGGATCTCGCGATCGGCCAGGGGCAAGCGGATCATGCGCCCTTGCCTTGCCATGTCCGCGAGTTTCTCGAGGCCGGGGAGAATGTCCCGTTGTCGCGACGCAAGATCCTCCAATTGCAACTCCAGCGCGGGCCGATCCTTGACGCTCGCCTCCTGAATCCTTTGCAAGAGCGATCGATACGCGGTTGCGAGAGCGGTTCGCGGGTCGGGATGGACCGCGACCGCCGTATCCCCGAGCATCGTTTCCGGACGCGTGGTTGCAACCACCACGTAGGTTGGTTCGCCCGGACGAGGGTCGATCACCGGATAGCGGAAGTGCCAGAAATTCCCCGCAACCTTCTCGGTAAAGACTTCGTCGTCGCTGACGGCGGTCTGCAGGTAAGTGTCCCAGTTGACCAATCGCTTGCCCCGGTAGATCAAGCCCTTGGAGAACAGATCGAAAAACGTGGTCCGGACCGCGCGAGCGCACATCGGATCCAAAGTGAATCGCGTTCGCCGCCAATCGCACGAACACCCCAGCCGCTTCAATTGGCCAAGGATGCGAGCCTCATATTGATCCTTCCATTGCCAAATCCGCTCCACAAGCCGTTCGCGACCGAGATCGTGCCGCGTCTTGTTCTCGAGTTCCTTCAAGCGGCGTTCGACCACGGCCTGTGTGGCGATCCCTGCATGGTCCGTCCCCGGCATCCACAACGCCTCCTCCCCCATCATGCGATGCTTGCGAATCTGGATGTCCTGGAGTGTGTTGTTCAGCGCATGGCCCAGATGCAACGCGCCGGTCACGTTCGGAGGAGGAATCACGATCGTGTACGGCTTTTTGCTCGGGTCGACCTCGGCAT
>JBKDPB010000007.1:0-9914 GCA_046342615.1 Planctomycetota bacterium
CTTGCGGATCTGGTCCGTCCGGGTTGCTTGATCCATTTCGAGGGCCAAGTGATCACCGCGAGCGTCCTCGTGCATCGAGAAGACTTCGTCGGAACTGGTCCGGAATCGGTCCCGGTACTTGAATTCGTCCGGGATCGACCTTGCGAAATTCTTCATGATAGCCCAGGTCGCGTAGGTGCTAAATTTGTTGCCTCGAGCGTAGTCAAATTTCTCCGCGGCACGAATCAGCGACATGTTTCCATCGCTGATCAAGCCAAAGAAATCGTCTCCGGGAGCAACGTGTCGTTTCGCGATCGATACGACCAATCGCAGGTTCGATTGCACGATCTTGTTCTTGACCGCGACCGAATCTTCGTAGAGTTTCTCGATCTGATCCATGAGGGCGACGATGGGGGCCGAGCGATCCAGTTGGTTCCGCAAGTTGTTCGCTTTGAACTTGAGGTAATTCATCTTTCGAAACAGATGATACTCTTGTTCGCGGTTCAGCAAAGGAACTTCGTAGAGTGAGGCCAAGTAGGGAGGCAACCCTGCGGGCGGCTTGATCTTCCGAGGCGCATCGGTGGATACAGGCATTTCTCCGCAGATCGTTTCCGCGTTCGCTTCGACTTCGAACTCTGGGTTCGGGATGTAATCCAGGGGCAGTTCGAAAACCTTGGCGGCACGTTGCTCGTTCAAGATCCGGATGATGCTTCCCCGAGTGCGGCGATACCGTTTGGCGAGCATCACGGTGGAGACACCGCGTTTGTGCTGCTGGTAAATCGCACGCTGATCCTCATCGCTGAGGGAATCGCGTTGTTCGGGGAATACGGCCATCTTCGGGTTCTTGCGATCGAAATTCTTGATCGTGTAACGAATCGTCTCGACGCTGCGCAGCGCTTCATTAGCTACGGTTCGAGCGACCTCCGAGAGATTGGCTCCCGTGGCCGCGATCTGCCGAGCGCGATCGATGATCTCGTCCCGCTGGGCATCGGTCATTTGGCTGAATCGCTCGCCTCGTTCGATTCGGGTTCGGTTGTGCTTGACGAAGCGTTCGACGCTCGAGTGGAGAAAACCGACTCGCTTGCGGCCCTCGGAAACGAACCGCCTGGAAACCAGGCCTTTGTCCCGCCATCGCGATATGGTTTTGGTCGACACGTTGAACATCTTGCTCAAATCCTCGACGGTATGGACCGGTTCGGTCGCTTCTTCGACGCGCAGGTTCATCGAGTCGGTAATGTCCTCGACGAATAAGCGCAGGTCGTGTACCGCGTCGTCTCCCTTGATCAGCCGAGGAGTGTTCGCGTCCGGTCGGACTTGAGTCACTCGGTAGAAGAGGAAGTCAAACGGATAGTCCTTGCGCGGATCCAATTCGGAAAGCAGCTTCTCGGCGCGGTCTGCTTGTTCGCTCCGCTTGCCTCGCGGGGCAAATCGCACCTGCTGATCCCGTAGCTCCCGAAGGAGTGCAATTCGATAGTCGCTGTTCATCCTATTCCTCGCTTCCTGCCGCCAATGTGACTTTTGTAATCCCTGCGGCTCCCGACCGCTTGTGTCTGTTGGCAAATTGGGGAACGGGTCGCAATCAATTGCCACCCCCTCATGCTCCTACCGTACCGAATTTCGCTTGGTTCACTCGGCGCTCTCCTGCGAGATCGCCCTTTCACCAGTATCATGGTCGTGTCGGACTCGTTTGGTCACCCACTCTCCTTTCGACGTCGAGAACCCTGATTTGGTTCACCGGTTCCCGTCGGAGGGAGTGAAATAGGATTAACGCAACTTCCGGGCCGAAACTGCGTCTAGGGCGTTCAGCGAGGTTTTTTTTGAAAAACTTTCGCCGATTCCATGGTTTCCTAGTAAGAATGGTCGATTTCCAAGCGGTTTTACCTCGCCATGCGGGCTTGTTTTTTTCAAAATCGGTTGGACATTTTTCCAAACCCCCCAACGGGGCTGTCACTTTGTCGTGCTGGCTTGTCTCGTTTCGAGACAACTTGACAAGATTTGATCCTCAGGGGCAACCATGAATACCACCGTCGGCATCCTCGACTACGAGATGGGAAATTTGCGGAGCGTTGAACGCGGAGTGGAGCGGGCCGGCGGGCGCGCCGTGGTCAGTGGGGATTGGCGCGAGTTGCAAACGGTTTCCCACTTGATTCTTCCAGGAGTCGGTGCGTTCCGCGACGCGATTCGGGAACTGAAGCGGCGCGATTTGATTGGCTTGATCGCGGATTGGACGGAGCAGGACAAGCCGTTTCTGGGGATCTGTCTCGGTTTGCAACTTCTCTTTGACGTCAGTTTCGAAGGAGGGGAGTACGAAGGGCTTGGAATTCTGCCGGGGCAAGTCGTGCGGTTCGCCTTTCCGCCGGGTAGTCCGCTCAAGGTTCCGCACATGGGTTGGAACCAAGTCGTCAACCGCATTCCGGGAGAGCCGTTGATGCAAGGCATTCCCGATCAGTCCTATTTCTACTTCGTGCACAGCTATTACGCGGTTCCTCGCCGCGCCGAGGACGTTTGGCTGGAAGCCCACTACGGGCACCCATTTTGCGCCGCGGTGCGGCGTGGTAATCTAGCCGCGACGCAATTTCATCCCGAAAAAAGTCAGGCCCATGGATTGCGGCTCCTGACCAATTTCCTTCAATCCGCCTCGACTCCCATCCCTGCAGGATCATGACGATGCTTCGACGTGACTTTCACCGCTTGGCCGGAACGGCCGCCGTGGCTTCTCTCGCTTCCGTGTCTCGACCGCACCTTTCTTTGGCTCAAGCCGACTCGGGGGCCCGAACCACCAATCCGATCGGTCTTTCGACCTATTCGTTGTGGCGATTCAAGAACGAACCTTTCAAAGATGTTGCGAAGTGCATCGACTACGCGAGCGAAGTCGGTTTCGACGGCGTGGAGATACTGCTCTACCAAATCTCGCAGACGGAGATGCTGAGCAACGCTGCCTGCCAAGCGTTGAAACGACGAGCCTTTCTCGCAGGTTTGTCCCTCTACGGGATGTCGACCCATCAAGGCTTTGTTTCGCCCGATCCGGAAGTTCGCAGGACGAACGTGGAGTTGACCATCGGGCAAATCGAACTTTGCTACAAACTCGGGATTCCCACGATGCGGGTCAATACCGGACGCTGGGGGACCAGCAAGGATTTTGATCAGCTGATGGCCAATCGAGGCATCGAGCCTCCGTTGCCAGGATACACGGAGGACGACGGGTTTCCCTGGGTCATCGAGGCTCTCGAGCGATGTTTGCTGACCGCTGAAAGATGCGGGGTCGTGCTGGGGCTCGAGAATCACTGGGGGCTCGGGTTGACTCCTCAGGGGGTTCTTCGAATCGTCAACGCGATCAACTCACCCTATTTGCAAGTCACCCTCGATACCGGTAACTTCCTGGAAGATCCCTATGAAAAGCTCGAAATGCTTGCCCCCAAGACGGTACTGCTTCAGGCCAAAACCTACTACGGCGGGGGGGAGTGGTATGAGCTCGATTTGGACTATCAACGCATCGGAGCCATGATGCGTCGTCACCAATACCGAGGTTGGGTATCGCTCGAGTTCGAGGGGAAAGAGGAGTACGCGACCGCGATCCCCAAGAGCCTCGAGTTGCTCCGAAAAGCGTTTCGCTACGGTTGAAATACCTCAGATGCGTGCGGAACTAGCCCACGGAAAGAAAGGAACGGAGCCTTTCGACTCCGCGCTGGGCGGAATTTCCACAAAGCCATCGCTCCTTGCCAACGATACCAAATCTCCCGAGCCTTGGCTGGGCAGAATCGTCGCTGTCCCCGCTGCGTCCAGCGCAACGAGACGAAACCAAAGCAAGTCCAAGCGTTTGTTATCCGAGCTCGCGACCGGGACACGCGTCACCACCTCGGCCTTGCGGAAGCCTGCGATGTACCGCAAGAGATCCCATGCGTACCTGCGGTAGGTGACGGCAACACTCACCGGGTTGCCCGGCAATCCCATCACCAGTTGCCCTTGTGGCCCCACCCCACCGAGCAAAGGTTTTCCTGGCCGTATCGCGACGCGGTGGAAGATCACTTCGCCTCCGCAATCAACGATCGCTTTCGGGACGTGATCGGTGTCGCCCATGGAAACGCCTCCGGTCAGAATGACGGCATCGGAGTCGGCAAACGCCTGCGACAATGCGTGCCGCGTTTGCTCCGGATCGTCAGGGACCTTGGACCGTCGACTATGAATCCATCGATGCGAGGAGAGCAACGCGGAGAGGAGGGGACCGTTGGAATCGCGAATCTGCCAGTCCTCGATCGAGTCGCCGGGCTCAACGAGTTCATCTCCAGTATTCAAGATCGCGACCCGAACGGCGCGGTGGACTTGGATGGGACGAGCTTCGCTCAGGGAGACCAGCGATGAGAGAGCTGGTCCGTCGAGGAGGCGTCCAGGCTCTAGTACAAGAGTTCCCTTCGACGCGTTTTCGCCTCGATATCGGATATTTTGACCGATGCGCAGGGACTCGGCAGGCACGTTGATCTGGACTCGGTCCGGTGATTCGATGCATTGTTCGCGCGGGATTACCAGATCCGCTCCTCGAGGAACGGCGCCGCCAGTGAAGATACGAACTGCCGTATGTTCGGGGCATTCGAGCGGGATCGCCCCCGCGCTGGCAACTCCGACAACCGGGAGAGGGCCTCGGGGAACGTCGCAAAGCCGCGCTGCATAACCGTCCATGGCCGAGACATCCACCGCGGGGCTGTCGCGAAACGCCTCGATCGGCTCGGCGAGAATGCGTCCGGCGCACAAGCCGATATCGATGCGTTCGGACGGGACTCGATGCAGCCGCTGACGCACGGCATCGATCTTGGCTTGAATGGAATCGATGAGTGGCAAATGCATGGGGAGTACACAACAGGGGAATCTAACTGCAGTTTCCCTGATTGTACTCGAATTCCATCGTCCGACGCCGAGTCCATTGGTAGTTGGGTGGCGGCGGCGGCGCGATTGGCATTTCGACGATCGGCTGTTCGTCGATCGCGTCTTCCGTCTTCTCGCAGCTGGCGTCAGGACCGACTTCGGAGCTTTCATCCGGAACGGTACCTTGGCTTTGAAGGATTGCTCGAAGGAATTGCCCTGCCTGGATGCCCCAAGGTGCCGAGGGTTCGAACACCGCTTGCCGTATCGCGATCTTGGAAGGGTTGCCGATCCAACGGCCGTAGTGCTGAGCGAGCGTCGACCATCCTGGGCGAGAAGAGAGGTTGGTCCCTAATTCTTCGGCTTGACTGACCGATACGAAGCAGGTCAGAAAAACGAACGGAAAAAATCCCTTGCAGTACGCCGCATCCATGCTTGCATCTCGACTCGCAGACAGCAGACCAATCGCCAACCACCGATCTCCCCCCGTAAGATACCAAACTCGTTCGTCGCATTAAAGATCGATCTGAATGATCTCGACCTGTAACGAGAAACTTGTCTAGACTTGCCAAGAGTCGTTGTCGGAATGCATGTATTTTCTGGGATAGATAGGGTTAGGAAGTCCATTCATGACCAGAGTCAGCTCCTCAAATTCCGGGTTTCAGAAGAGGCGGGCGGGAGGTTGGAAAAAGAGGCATAGCGTTGCCGCCGTGGCGAGTCTCGTTGCAATTGCCATCTTTTTCGGAGTTCCCTGGCTGTTGCAAAACCGAGAATGGGCCGTGTCGGTGATTAACCGGAATGCGGGAATTCGGCCGATGCGGATCGACTTGGCATCGATCCGACTTGGGTGGTTTCGGCCGTTGGAGATCCAAGGGCTTCGCCTCGTGGACGACCAAGGTAGCGACCTGGTCCGAGTAGGGGAAATACAGACCCAGTGGTCGCTCTTGTCATTGATCACCAACTACCGCAATCTCGGAACCATCGAGATTCGGGATGCGGCGATTGCCTTGGATGTGCAACCGGGGACAACCAATCTCGAGGAGGCTATTAAGCCGTGGCTTGCCGAAGCCTCCTCGTCGGATTCGGCAACGGGTGGGAGCAGCCCGTCGTTTACCGGCCGGATTCGATTGACGAATGCCGTTATCCATGCTCGCGACAGCGTGGATCTGACGTCTTGGGAAATCAAGTTTGATGAAGCGGATATTCCACTGCCTACTCCCGAGCAGGCGTTTCCGCCCATGACCTTGGTAGGCAGACTTCTCCAGACAGCGGCCTTGCCGGGTGAGGCTCCGGTAGGGGGGCAATTCACCATCCGAACCCAGTCCCTGACGCGGCGATCCGAGGGTCCGGTCGCCACCGGTTTGTCGGCGCTTCGCATGGGGATCGTCACGCAGGACATGCCTTTGCAGTGGGTCAGCCTGATCAAGCGCCGATTGCCCGATCTACCGATCGATCGGTTGGTGGGGCGAGCGACGGTTCAAGCCGAGGTCGAGTTTCCAAGCCAGAATTCGATGATGGCCACCATTCAAACGGCTCAAGTGGATGAGTTGCAGGTTGTTGCGCCCGATATGCTCGGTCCCCGCGGCGCGAACCTGCGGCAGATCAAGCTCAGCGGCGATGTTCACATGACGCCCAATCGACTGAGCACACGCGGTTCCAAACTGGATTGCGACGTGGGTTCGGTTATCGCCAAAGCTGATTTCGCGTGGCCCATACAGGTACCGACCCTATCCAAGCCTTGGTTCGACGATACCGATTTGGAGATCCAGGGAAGTGTTGATCTGCCGCAATTGACGCGTGTGGCTCCCGACCTGGTGAGGACGCAGGATCAATTGGAACTGCTTACGGGGGTGGCGACGCTCAATGCTGTGCAGCGACGCGTCTCGCGATCGGAAGCGAGCTTGGCCACTCCACCGTCCGCTTCGTGTAGCATTGAACTGGGAAAACTGAAGGCGAAGGTACAGGGCAATACGATTACCTGGGATCAGGTGTTACGCTC
Organism: Planctomycetota bacterium; assembly: GCA_046342615.1. Classification (GTDB taxonomy): domain Bacteria; phylum Planctomycetota; class Planctomycetia; order Pirellulales; family Pirellulaceae; genus JBKCUI01. The sequence continues at coordinate 6,833 of JBKDPB010000007.1, forward strand.
TTCGATTTTAGTCCAAGGAGGCACATCGGATCTCCCAAGTTTCAAAGTGGACTGCGACTCCGAATTCTGTCGGATCGATGGTTCGGGCGATCCTCGCGATGGACGCCTGACGGCTCAGTTGGACTTCGACAAGATGGAACAAAGGCTTTCGCAGTGGTTCGTCCTCCCATTCGAGAGTCTGAGCGGGTCGGCCCAAGGGGCATTCACTTGGAAAATCGATGAAGGAAACCGCCTCGTCGCCGGGGGCTCGATTCGGACCACGCCGCTTCGTATCGCACACCGCAATGGCCAAATCGACGAGCCGGCATGGGATGGAGAATTCACCTCGGTGTCGCGACTCGACGGACTCGCATTGCTCCAGGTCGATCGCGCCCATTTGTCGCTCAAGTCGACGGAAGAGTCATGCAACGTTCATTTGCTCGAACCCTTGGCGTTAACGCCGTCGGCTCCTGGCCAAAAGAAACTACCCCCGGCAAGTATGCAGCTGAAGCTGGTCGGAGAACTCGCTCGGTGGCAACGGCGCATCCAGATGTTCGGGGGTATCGACCCTGGGCTCGAGATGGCGGGAACATGCATCTTGGATGTCCATGGTGGCATCGGCCTGGATCGCATGGAGATCTCCAAAGCGGACTGGAATCTGGAACCTGTACAAATCGCCAGTGGAGACATGGTCATTCAAGAGTCTCGCTTGGTTGGAAAATTTGAGGGGCGCTTCGATACCAGCGATATCGCGAGGACGCAGGTCGACTCGCTCCTGGTGCAATCCGAGTCCATGGCTCTTCAAGCACAGGATGCGGCGATACCGGGAAAATCTTTGGCTCGGGATGGACAGGCGGTGTTCCGTATCGCTCCCAACCGCCTGATGTCTTCCATCCGATGGAAATCAGAGAGTGGACCAGCGCAACCCACTGCGCTCAGCGTTACCGGCGATGTCACCGGTCAGGTGCACTGGACGATTGACCCAGAAACCATTCGCTGGCAACTCGTTTCCGACGCCACGCAGCTCAAGGCGGTCCAACCAGGTCCAAGGACTCAAGGCCAATTGATCAGTACCGGGGCGGTGCGTTCGGAAGACCAGGTCCTTTGGGAGGAGCCACAGGCCAAGCTCACGATGGATGGGGACTACTCCATTGCGACCGGGAAGACCACCCTGCCCAAGCTTCAACTGCAAACCGAATGGCTCGCCTATGGTGGCCAGGCTGTGATCGAACAGCGAGCCGATCAAACTTCGGTCGTTTCCGAAGGAAGCATCACTTACGATGCGGCCACCGCAGTCCAAAGACTCCGTCCGTATCTTGGAGAGATGGTTGCCATCGAAGGTCAACGAACCCAGCCTCTCGATGTTTCTTGGTCTTCCCATCCGACCGATCACTGGGCGCGCTCGTTGCAAGCGATCTCCCGTGTGGGGTGGGAGCGTGCCAATGTAATCGGCATTCAGATTGGCCAGGGAGAGATACCTATCGAAATCCGCGACGGGAAATTTATTTCCAAAGCTGCTTTTCCCGTGTCCCAGGGGATGCTGCGTTGGAGCTTGGATGGTGACCTGGCGGGGGAACCGCTCGTCATCCGGCAAGCGCAGGAACGCGTCATCGAAAATGTGGCAATCACCCGAGAGATGTGCCAGGGTTGGTTAAAGTTTGTCGCTCCGCTGCTCGCAGATGCGACGAGTGTCCAAGGGAGCGTCAGCTTGGATATCGAACGAGCTGAGATCATCCCATCGGACTGGACCAAGCAAACGCTGATTGGACAGGTTCACGTGCATGGAGCGACCGTCGGCCCAGGACCGTTGGCGGATCAACTCCTGATTCTGGTGCAACAAGTCCGCGCCCTTCGCAAAGGGGCGGGCGCCACGGACGGCGGAGGGCAGCCCAGCAGTTGGCTTCAGTTGCCGGAACAGAACATCGGTTTTCAGGTCGATCGGGGACGGGTAGCGCACCGCGGTCTTCAGATCCAGGCTGGCGACGTCGCCATCTGGACCTCCGGCTCGGTGGGTATCGATGGAACCCTCGAGATGGTTGCCGCCGTTCCCATCCAAAAGGAATGGTTGGAGCGAGCACCCTCGCTCCAGTCGCTCGCGGGTCAGCAGATTCAATTACCTATCCGAGGCACGATGCAACGCCCGCAATTGGATCTGGGCGGCTTGGCGGGAATGACCCAAAACCTGGCGACCGCCGCGTTGCAGGGGGCGGCTCAAAAGCAAATCGATCGAGGCTTGAACAAGCTGTTGGGACCTCTCGAAAAACAACTTGGCCCGCTGCAGCAAGGGATGCAGCAAATGCAACAGGGGGTCCAGCAAAACCTCCCTCAGTTGCCCTTGCCGAATATCCAGTTGCCTGGTTTTGGTGCTGGGCCTTTTGGTGCGCCGCCAGCGCAAGGATCGAGTCTGCCTCCGCAAGGGGCCCAACCATCGGAACCCCCTCCCGGTTGATACTCGCCTCCCGGTTGATACTCGCCTCAGTGCCGGACCGCCGCGTGGTTACCGCGCGAGCCACAGCAAAAGAATCGCACCAGCCGCGATGCGATAGATCGCAAACGGAACGAAGCCTCGCGATTGAACCCATCGCATAAACCACGCGATGACGCACAACGCTACCACAAAACTGGTGATGAATCCGATCGCGAGCGTGCCCCATTGGTCTCCCTGGAGAGCCATCGGCTCCTTGATCAGGAACTGAAGGAGTTTGAAGCCTGCCGCGGCGAACATGACCGGCATGGAAAGAAAAAAGCTGAACTCGAGAGCCGCGGGGCGAGACAAACCCATCACCTGTCCTCCCGCAATGGTTGCCATCGAGCGACTCGTTCCCGGGAACGTGGCCGAGACAATCTGAGCTGCGCCGATCGCGACGGCCTGCGTCAACGTCATATCCTCGAGCCGGACCGTGGAGGCGCGACTGGAAAACCAACGGTCGATGGCCACCATGACCATTCCACCGATGATCAGAGCCCATGCGATCGAGGTCGGGCTTTCAAGTCGCTCTTTGATGAATTCATCCAACAGAAAGCATGGGATCGCTGTGACCAAGAAACTGATGATGACCAGAGTCAGTGGATGCCGCCACCGCGTCGTCCATCGACCCTTGGG
>JBKDPB010000008.1:0-4292 GCA_046342615.1 Planctomycetota bacterium
TCGCAACTTTTAACCCTAGCCATCCCGAAGTGGGCCGAGGCGCAGTTCTGGCGGAAAGCTCGCGTTGACTTGCGATCCATCCGAGAGTCAATGCGATCACGTAGCCTACGGCAAGGCACGCCAAGTAAACTGCAAAATCCATCGACCACTGCGAGACGGAATCCGGACCCGGTTTCGCTAAAAAAGTTGCGATTCCATAAGCGGTCAACCATACCGCAAGGACAGACGGAATCAGCAGCAAGAGCGATACCATCGCAGACTGGAAGTACCAGGCCAAGCCTAAACCGATCAAGCACAAGAAGATGGAAACCGCGACCGAGGTAACAAGCATCAATAGGGACGATTCTTGGCCAGGCAAGGAAACCGAACGCGCGATGTTGGGGTCTATTCCGAGCAAATGGGTAAAAAGAAACCAAGCAATCGAGGTCAAAAGCCATATCGCCGCGAGACTCATGAACGCAGCCGCCAATTTCGTTCGCGCAATGTCGCGCGAAGAAATGGGCAAGGACTGTAACCACCGCAATGAACGAGACTCCTTTTCGGCACCCACCAACAGAATGCCCACTCCACAGGCATAAATCATTGGCACCGAAAGAAAGACGTAAATGTATTGAATTGCGTCCACAAATGGAGGCGGGGTGAAGCTCGTCGTGACCAAAATCAACAGCAGCATCCCCAGTCCCAACGCCAGGACCGTCAATGCCAGCGGGACCAGTTGGCGAAACTCTTTCCACAACAACGCCGATCGCCATACGGCTGAATCGATAGCTCGATCGCTCATGATCGGTTAGCCTCCATCGCCGTTCGACCTTGGTTGCTTCCTGTTGGTTCAGTCTGCCGTTTATAGAGGCTGTCTCCGCGTGTGCAGGCCACAAACAATTCCTCCAAGGTCGCTGATCGGGATTGTGCATCGATCACCCCGGCTGCGTCTCGCCAGGCGGCTGCGGCTGCCTCGCCATCCCCCTGGACGATCAATTGTTTCTGTCTCCCCTCCGTGATTTCGGCGAGGATCTTGTTTGGCTGTGGGGGATCCGCAAGCGCGATGAGTGGATCGTTCAGCGACACGGTCACCATCGCGATCGATTCCTTGAGTTCCGCGAGCGGTCCGACGAGTTGCACCCGGCCTTGGTGAAGGATCGCGATCGTGTCGGCCACCCGTTCGATCTCCGAGATTTGATGGCTCGAGAGAAAGACCGTTCGGCCCGTCGCCGCCACGGTAATCATGCTTTCGAGAAATTCGCGCCGCACGATCGGGTCCAAGCCCGAGGTCGGCTCATCGAGGATCAGCAGTTCCGGATCGTGGGCTAGGGCAAGCGACAGGGCAACTTTTGCCCGCTGGCCTTTGCTCAAGTGTTTGATTTTCCGGCCAGCCGGAAGCTCGTAGCGATCGATGTATTCCTTGTAGGATTCCTTAAACCCATCGGCATAGAACGAGGCCGCAAACCATCCGATCTCGCCGACCGTCATCCAATCATAGAGTGCTGGCGAGTCGCTGACGTAGCCGATCCTTCGACGAAGCGCGAGCGACTGGTCGCTGCGCGTCGGGTCGAGATCCAACACGCGCACTTGGCCCGTCGACGGGCGTTGGAAACCCGTCAGAATGCGGATCAGCGTGGTTTTGCCCGCCCCGTTTTCACCCAGTAGGGCGAAGACCGTCCCGGGTTCGATCCGAAGATCGATTCCCCGCAACGCATCGCAGCCTTTGAAATGCATCTCGACACCTTGGATGGAGATCGCATCGCTCATGGTAGAAACCTCTGCATTTGAATCTTGTTCATGAGAAAATTAACAAATAGGTGCACCGAAGTAGAAGGGACGTCGAAGCTTAGACCGGTTCGGTTTCCTCGAGGGGGCTGGAAACGGTTGTCACATTGCCGTCCAGGGCTTGGATTTGATCGAGGACCAGTCGTCGGACTTCCTTGGCGCTCAGTCCTCCATGAAGAGCCTCGGTAATCGCAGTTCGAATCCGATCTTCGAGAATTTCGCGGCGGGCGACGCGACAGGGTTCGACGGCTTCGTCCCGCACGGCCAAACCTTTGCCGCGGAGGGGAACGACTACGCCGTCGGATTGCAGTTGCTGGAACGCCTTGGCGACCGTGTTCGGGTTGATCGCCAGCTTGACCGCCAAGGTTCGGACGCTCGGAAGCAACTGCCCCGGGATGAGGACTCCGTTGGCGATCGCGAATTTCACTTGCCGGACGATCTGTTCGTAGATCGCGACTCCGTTATCCGCATCAATCGAGAAAAACATAACGCACCCTTCTCCCTAGGTTCTGGCAACATCCCGTCGGCGAAGCCTCGGGTGTTCTTGTGTGCTAGTTATATAGTACACAAGTTCGCATGGGGTGTCAAGTGGGTTTCCGTAAAGTCGATGCATGCGTGTCTCAGGAAGAGTGTCCTGGAGTTAGGTCCCGCAAGGCTCAAAATTCGCTACGATGTTCAGGAGGTTGCGCGTCCTGCAGGTGAGGACGAGTGGCGATGAAGTCGTGCTTGGAGTGGTGCAACGAGAAAGGAAAGTCATGAGAGCGTTTGCCGTAGGTGCTGTTTTTGCATGGATCTTGGGAGGAATCGCAGTGGGACAGGAATCGAAAGACAATCTGAAAGCGTATCCAGCGCCCGAGGCGGGGATGAAGCGCTGCGTGATGCTGTTGGAGCCCAAGCAAGTGGAGGCCGATTACCGTGTCGAATTGCAGGTCGGCAAGACGGTCGAGGTCGATAACGCCAACCGCTACTTCTTCGGCGGCGCCCTCGAAGAGGTCAACGTCGAAGGTTGGGGCTTCCCCAAATACGTTGTCAAGGAACTCGGCGCGATGGCAGGTACCCGCGTCGCTCCCGATCCCAACGCGCCGAAGACCAAGCGATTCGTATCCCTCGGAGGCGAGCCGCAATTGCTGCGGTACAACAGCCGGCTTCCGGTCGTCGTCTATGTTCCTGCCGATGCCGAAGTTCGCATGCGCATTTGGAAAGCCGTCCCGGACGCACTCATCGTTCCAGAAGGTTGATCCAACGCAGGTCCAGGGGGACAGGCAATCACACGTTCCAGATCGTCGGGGAATGTTCCAAGAGCCGAGTCCGTTGCCATTGATTGCGACTCGGCTCCGAGGCGATCGGCAAATAGCGAATCCTCGCTCGCTCGCTCGATGTATCGTAAAGCATGTTGAGTCGGCCCTCGCCGAATTGGCGTTCCATACGGCGACTCAGATTGCACGTCTCGCCAACGTAGAGCACTTGCCCCGTTACGCAATCCTCCAGCGCGTAGACCGCTGGGGATTCTGGGCACGGCTGCTTCTCATGACGACCTAGACCGGTTGCTCGCGCCGAATCCCATTGTGCGAGTCCAGAATTCGGATCCTGATCGGTGTCGCCAGGCACGGATCGGATCGCCTCCTGCAGCATGAGCGCACCCCACCGGTATTCCAGCGGGGTGAATCCGGGGCAGTATCGCACTGCCAGAGCATCGAACTGCGCTGCGAGCCGCACGTCGCAAAAAAGTTCGACGAGATCAGCCGCATACCGATCCGAAATTCGCCGCCATGCGATCTCCGAAGCGAACAGATACAAATCCAGCTCCGACCACTTCGGCGCAACTGTTTGTTCATCACTGCGATCGATGTCGGTCCACCTACCGAGTCGGCGGAGGCGCACGATGGATCGGTTGCGTAGATCGTGGGGGCCGTCGATGCGAAGCGCGTCGCATGCCCGCTGGAAATCTTCGTTGAGGATGGGGTCGATGATCAGGCGATCGACGCTAGCGCCGCGATGGCTTCGATGGAACGCTTCGATCAATTGCTCCTCCTGGTCGATCAACCGATCCAAGAGAGGCATGCTCGCCGAGTTGCCAAGAGGAGCCTTGTCGGGTTTTCGGGAGCGTGGTTGTCCGCGTTGTTTGCCGTCCTTGGTGGCTGGCGCGCTGGTTTTGGGATCGGCCGCTCCTTCGAGCGGTTGGCCGATCACAACGCGGGCGAGCCGTTCGGAGCCGAGCGCGACGTATTCCTCGGAGAGATCGAATCCGAGGAAACGACGGTCCAGTTTCTTGGCAACCGCCAGGGTTGTCGCGCTTCCCGAAAACGGATCGGCGACGACATCGCCAGGGTTGGAGCATGCACGAATGATGCGGCCCAGCAATTGCTCGGGCATTTGGCAACCGTGAAATCCAGCGCGTTCCTTGAAGGTGCCGCTGACTCTCGGAAAGTACCACGTATCTTCGTTGGGGGTGAGCCCTTCGAAACAGTCCTGGGGCCGAAGGATCCAGGTGTCGTCGGGCAAGCGTCCCTTGGGGTTGGCGCGGGCAT
>JBKDPB010000009.1:0-64625 GCA_046342615.1 Planctomycetota bacterium
CTCCTCGAGGATCGCTCCATGAACCCGTTTCGCTCACTCCGCATTTTGCTCTTGATACACACCGCCTTGGCGAGCTTGATCATGTCGGCAGCCAGCGCGGCCACAGGCCAAGACCCCTCCATGACCGCCATGCACCTCGCGGCGGGCGATCAAGGGCGCAGGATCTTTCTCCAATCCAACGCCGATGGCGACCTGCTCTTTTCCCAGCAACCCACCGGGATCGAGTCGGCATGGTACATCGCCCCCGTAGCGCAAGACATGGTGCGCATTCAACAATCGATCGGAAATCGCTGGTTCGCCTTGGGAGTGGACCCCATCGGTTTCCGAAACCCAGGCCCCATGGGCCCCCAAGTCGGTTTCTTTCCCATCGGCGACTCGCCCCAACAGTTGTGGAGGATCCAATCCGTGGCCATCGGTGGGTATCTCATCGAAAACGTCGCCATGCCAGGAGTCTGGCTGACCTGCGGACAGAACGGAGGATTGTGGCTCCAACCACTCTTCAATACTCCCTATCAAGTTTGGTGGCCGCAACAACCCGCCTTTTCTCTCCCGGCTCCCCAGTATCGAAATGTCGCGGAACAATACGTCGCCAACGCGCCGCTGAGCCCAGCGCGATTGCGCGTTACCAACACCCACTCGGAAACCCTGTTCATCCTCCTCTCGGATCGCCGATCACCCAACCAGCTTTCCAAGCTGCGCATTCCCGCCGGAGGGGCCGAAACCGTCACGCTCGATCGCGATGCAGGTGGGACCGTGGTCCAGACCGTCGAGGTAGCCGATGCCTTGGGAAATTGGGATCGCTTCGAATATCAAATCCCTGTCCCCCCAAGCATCCTGTACGACATGAGCGTGTATGAAGAGTTCCTCCAATCGATCGCGATCGATCGCACAGGCAAGAGCCCCAACGTGATTGAGGATGTCAATTACCAGCCTCGGAGCGTCGGCTTCTTTCTCCTCCCCGCCGGCGACGGTCTCCCCGAAAGCGGTTCGATCGATGCCCATGGCGCTGCAGTCCAAGCCAATAACCCGGGAGCCGCCCGCCGAATCCCCAAGAAGGATCTCCCCAACTCCTCGTCGCAACTCCCACCCCGCGATCCGCTCAAGGAACTCCTCGACAAGATCCAGAGCAAGCGAGGCAAGTTTTGAGCGACGAAAACCCATCGCTCCCTTCGGAACCCTCCCCAACATGCGATGGTTCTGAACAAATTGATGCACCGAAGTTACCGAGGGCTCGCAAGCGACCGAAGAAGCGCTTCGTATGGCGCAGGTATGGACCGGTCCTGGCGTTGATCGGTGCGCTCGTCCTGGGCTGGTTTCTGTACGCGGTGGTTTGGCCTCCCCTGGAAATACGCCACAAGATCGCGACGGCTCAATGGAAATACTCGCGATCGGATCCGGAAATCAACGTGCCGGTCAGGATGATTTATCGAACCTGCGAGTACCTGTACTGCTTTTGGTTCTTCTATCTCGGAGCCAGCATCGGCAGCTTCATCAACGTCGTCGCTAACCGAACCCCGCAGGGCAAAACCATCGTCTCGCGAGGGTCGCACTGCCCGTTTTGCGACCAGCCCTTGAGCATGCTCGAAAATACGCCGATCTTCGGATGGGTCGCCCTGCGAGGACGATGCCGAACCTGTCATCTCCCGATCGCCGTCCGCTATCTGCTGATGGAGATTCTTGTGGGGGGTATCTTTATGATCCTGGCGATTATCGAACTCATGGGCAACGGAATGAATCTGCCCCACCGAGACTGGAGATTCGGAGCAGGCATCGTCTCGACGGTGTTCTACCCGAAATGGAATCTGATCGGGGCATGCATCGTCCACGCGAGCTTGTTCGCTGTCGCCGTCATGCTGATCGCCTCCCACATGGATCGACTTCGGTTCCCCACCCTGCCCTTGATCATGATCGGGATCATCTTCCTCGCGTGCGCCACATTCAATCCGATCGTGGCACCGGTCTCTTGGGCGGAACCTTGGCAACCGACCTATCCGCAGATGAGCTCCGCGCCTTGGCAACGGTTCCAAACCTCCCTCGTGGGAACCGCCGCCGGATTGCTGGTGGGAGTTTTGTTTGCCATCCTCCATTGGCAAACCTTTTTTCGCGACAAGGATCCGACGGGTGCCGGACCGTGGTTTGCTCACAGTATTTTCATCTTCACGCTTGCGGGCACATTGCTGGGCTGGCAGGCCGCCGTCAACGTCGGCATCTTGGGTGCCTGCCTGAGCATGATTGCGTTGAACGGGTCCCTGCTGGGAAACGCCGCAGGGCTCGCGAAGGATCCTGTTTTGCGACCGCAGGTTCTTGCACTGGCGATCGCGACTATTACCCTATTGCTTCATCATCTTTGTTGGCGACAGCTTGCCTTCCTTTCCCTCCTACCCTTCCAACCTGGAAACTAGAAAGGCCCTCTTATGAAGATTCACAAATCATCTTGGGCGCATCGCTTGGTTCTACTGCTGAGTGTTTGGGCGTGTTGCATGGTATCCTTTGCAAACGCCGAAACCAAACTGCCAAACATCTTTTCCGACGGCATGGTTCTGCAGCAAGGTCAAGAGAACAAGATCTGGGGTCGCGATAATCCAGGACAAGCCATTGCCATTGCCATCGGAGACCATCAACTGTCGGTCACCACCGATGCCGCGGGGAACTGGAGCGCGAAATTGCCCGCACTCCCCGTCGGTGGCCCGCACATCCTCACCGTCGCAGGAAGTTCGGCAAGGATCGTTCGCGACGTCCTCGTCGGCGAGGTGTGGGTCTGCTCGGGTCAATCCAATATGCAGTGGTGGGTCAAGGCTTCGAACGATCCAGACCTGGAGAAGATTGCAGCCAACTTTCCCAAGATCCGGATGATCAATTTCCCGCAGGTCGGTGCGCAGGAACCGATTTGGTCCCACGATGATCGAAAGTGGCAAGTGTGCTCGCCCGAAACGATCGATGATTTCTCGGCGGTCGGTTATTACTTTGCGCGGCAACTCCATCAAACCACCGGCGTTCCGATCGGGATGATCAACAACGCGTGGGGCGGTTCGGCATGCGAGGCCTGGATCAATCGCGATGTCCTGAATGCGAACCCTCGCTTTCAAAGATTGATGGACAACTGGAAGGCCAACGAAACCCGACACCAGGAACTCAACACCAAGACCGACCGAAACGAACAGGAAGAGAAGGATTTCAAGAATCTCGGCAACAACATGCGTGGCAACCAACGACCAGCAAACATCTACAACGGTGTTCTCAAATCGCACCTGGGATACGGCATCCGTGGGGCGATCTGGTACCAAGGGGAATCCAACGCAGGCCGAGCCTACCAATACCGCGATCTCTTCCCCCTCATGATCCAAAACTGGCGCGATGAATGGGGCCAAGGGGATTTCCCCTTCTATTGGGTACAGCTCGCCGACTTCATGGCAGAAAAATCGGAACCCGCAGACAGCGCCTGGGCGGAACTTCGCGAAGCCCAAACCATGACCATGGACCGACTCCCCAACACCGGACAGGCCGTCATTATCGATATCGGCGAAGGAAAGGATATTCACCCGATGAACAAGGTCGATGTCGGTCGTCGGCTCGCGCGCTGGGCTCTCGCCAAGCAGTACAACATTCCAATCGAATACCAAAGCCCTCGCTACGCTTCGATGCAAGAAGATGGCGATGGAATCGTGCTGACCTTTAACCACATCCCCAACGGATGGCGCCCGTTCGATGTGAATGAACCCGTCGGCTTCACGATCGCGGGTGAGGACAAGAAGTTCTACCCCGCCGAAGCCAAGATCCTCGACGGTGGCAAAATTCGCGTGTCGAGTTCCAAGGTCTCCAAGCCGATGTCCGTTCGCTATGCCTGGGCGGATAACCCGATCTGCAACATGTACAGCAAGGCCGGTCTGCCCCTGACCCCATTCCGAACCGACGATTGGCCCGGAACCACCGCCGACAAGGAGTAAGGTTCCGAGAGAAATCATCGATTGGCCGCCGACAGTCTGTCGGAACCAAGGTCGGCCTTGGTTCCGATGGAGGCCGGATCTTTCGCGGAGGGATTAGCGACCGCGAGAGTCTCGCTTGCCCTGAGCCCGCTTTCCCTTGCCCGAAACGTGCCCGGCGATCTTGTTGGTGCGAACTGCGATCGCCGTTCGAGTCGCTTTGACCTTGCCCGCAAGACCAACTTGCTTGGCCGGTGTCGCTTTGACTTTGATCGCCTTGGGAGCCTTGGGTTGTGGGACTGCGGGTGCTGCGGCGGCAATCGCTGCCGCTCGCTTCCTGCGCTGAGCCGCAAGCTTGGTCGAAGCTTTCGCGGCAGCAGTCTTCGGTGCGGGCTTCTTCTTGGTTGCTTTCTTGGTCGTGGGCTTTGCCGCTGGAGCGACTGGAGCCGCGACGGGTTTTGCCGCAGGAGCGGCCGCCCGGTTCAAGGACTTCTTTTCTCGGTTGAGTGTTTTGCGCGTTGTGCGGCGAGCGGATCGCGCCTCGCTGCTCCGCACCCTGGAGTTGGGCTTGCCCTTGGTCCCGGAACTCGCAGGGGCTGCAGCACCGGTCGCGAGTTGGGCTTGGAATGCGCTCAGAGCCGTCTTGAACAGGTCGTGTTTCTCGTGGCTTCGCGAATCCACGTTGGGGGATCCGCTCTTGCGGCTTTCCGTGCGATTTTGCGATCGCGACAAGTCTTGCCACTTGGTGACTAGCTTTTGCGCGTTGACGGCATGTTTCTTGAGCTCCGTGCTCGACAGCTTCTCAATCGAACCAGGCTGGCTGGCTTGGACGAGGGCCCATTCTCTCGCGGTGCATAATTCACGGATCTCTTGTGGTGACATCGCCATGCGTTGGTTCCTGTAATGGTGATAAGGGTCAGAGCGATCGTCGCTGATTGTTGCTAGCGACGTTAGAGCACAAGAGTAATTGCGATGCTTAAAGATGGCAACGGGACGGATCGCTACAAAACGCAACACGCTGTCCCGTTTTGGGATGATCGAATGCTAGTTTCCATGCGTGCAGGAGCATCGGTCTGGCAGGCTCCGCGATTTCAACAGAACGGCTGACCCCATGTTTTTCATAGAGCGGATCGCCGACGATCGGATGTCCTAACGCAGCGAGATGCAGTCGGATCTGATGGGTGCGTCCCGTCATAGGAATCGCTTGAACCAAAGAATGCTCTCCGCGACGCTCGACCACTTGCAAGTGGGTCTTCGCATCCTGGCCAGAAACATCCAATGCGCGGCCGCCGCTGGCAAGCGGCTCTGCGGAGATCGCCAAATCGCAAGTGATCCGCTCCCAGTCAGGCGATCCCTCCACCCAGGCCAAATAGGTTTTTTCGACGTTCCCTTGCGCAAACTGGGATTGCAGCCGCGATGCGAACTGGAACCTCCGCGTGAAGACAACCAAACCGGTCGTCATCGCATCGATGCGATGCGCTGGGCGCAGTTTTTCGGGGTGATAGGCGGCGAGCATGATCGCTTGGAGCGTGTTCTTTTGGTAACGCCCGGATGGATGCAGCGGAAGCGGGGCTCCCTTGCTGACGACCACCATGGCATCGTCTTCGTGCAGCAAGTCGATCGATGGATCGATCGGGGGTTCGGTGTAACCCGCGATCGTGTGCAAGAATCGCTCTCCCTCGCGGACGATGCGATCAGCCGCCACCCGCATCGTCTTCCATGCGTTGGCCGTGGCTGCAGGAGCCGCGATTTCGCCCGACGCGATCGCCTGCTCCCATCGGTCGAGGGTGTACCCGGGATAGATCGACGGCAGCGCTTCGATCAACGGCAACCCCGCATAGCGCTGCGGGATCGAAATCCACCGGCGATTGGTGTACGGGGAGCAGCCCCGCTGTTCCTGCGCAATTTGCGAGATCGTTTCCTGGCGCTGATGCAGCAGCCGCTCCCGCTGGACGTCAGGGGGGACATAGCAGTAGGGACAGGACACACCTTCGCGAAAAAGGGGGGATTGGTAATCCTCGGGGATCAACGGGTGCTTGCACGCAAAGCATTCGCGCGTGTCCGACGGCGTTAAAGCCGGGTCGAGGGCGACGCGCTGATCGAATACAAAACAATCTCCCTGGTAATGCGACCGGCTGCATTCCTCAAAATACTTGAGGATACCCCCGTCGAGTTGATAGATCTGCTCAAAGCCGAGCCCTTTCATGTACGGGCCGATCTTCTCACAGCGAATCCCCCCGGTGCAGAACATGACGACGGGCTTCTTCTTGATGTCGTCGGGGAGCTGGGCCGCTGCCTCGGGAAACTCGCGAAAGGTTTTCAGATGCAAATCGATCGCCCCTTGGAACGTGCCCAAGGCGACCTCGTAATCGTTGCGCGTATCGAGCAAAGCGATTTCGCGATGCTCGTCGAGCCAGGACTTGAGTTGCTGGGGCGATATCTTGGGGGAGGCGTCCGCAACCGGATCGATCTCGCGACAACCGACGGGAACAATCTCGCGCTTGATCTTCACCAGCATGCGATGAAATGGCTGTTAATCGGTCAGGCTCTCTTTGACTTGCAGCGACTCCATGCCTGGGATCGAGCGGATCTGCGCGAGGACCGCGTCGATCGCGGATCGCGTCCCGGCAAGAAAGAGATTGATCCCCTCCTTGCTGAGCAGGATCGTTCCCTTCAATTCCAACTCCTGACACAAAGCTCGCAGACGCTCGCGCCGGGGCCGAAGCTCTTCCACCGCGATGGGATGGAACCGGTACGCCGCGATATTGACCATATCGCGCCCCGGGCTCGAGGAAGCTGGATGGGTGTGCGGGGTCTCTGGAGTCATAAGGGATGGGTTCTCTGCCCGGATTGTAGAGGCGGCCCAAGGAAAAGAGCAAGCCTTGGCGCTCCCCCAAGATGCTATTTGCCGATGCAAAAGCGACTGAACAGCGCGTCGAGCACGTCGTTGTTCACGACGGTCCCTGCCACTTGACCAAGCTCATCGAGGGCCAGCCTGAGCTCCCCGGCGACCACCTCGTCCCCCGATTCCGACTCGGCGGCGATGAACGCATCGCGGATTCGCTCCTGCGCTCGCTGGATGGAATCGCGACATCGCTGGCCGGTCATGGGGACCACGTCTTGCAGGCTCTCGCGCGACTGGATGATGTGCCGAGCCATCGCATCGAGCAGTTCCCGGATCCCGCTCCCACCCACTGCACTGACGACGCGATTGCTGCTCCGCGGTAGACAATCGATCAAGTCTCCCTTGGTGACGATGCGCCAGACGTCGCACCGGGCGTGGTCGACCACTTGCGCGAAACATGCATCATCCTCGTCGTTCGAAACCACATCCGCGGGGGTGCAGTACAAAACCAGGTCCGCGTCCTGCAGTTGCGCCATGGTCACTCCCTGCGCCTGGCGATCCGGAGTGCTTGGCCAGTCCTCCCCATCCGATCGATCCATCGCAACGCCCCGATCGATCCCCGCGGTATCGACGAGATCAAAGACGATTCCGTCCCGTTCAAGTCGCGATCGAAGGAAATCGCGCGTGGTACCGGGTTGCTGGCTGGCGATGGCGAGTTCCGCACGGCTCAAGGCGTTGAAGAGAGAACTCTTCCCCGCGTTGGGCAAGCCGGCCAGCACCACGCGCGGCGCGAGGTCCTGGCCTGAACGATGAGCCAGCTGCTGTTGAAGTCGAAGCAAGTGATCGCTGGCCTGCGCAAGCCTCCGAAGAACGTCGTTTTTGGATACGAACTCGATGTCTTCATCCACAAAGTCCAGACCGGCCTCCAAATCGGCGAGCAGATCGATCAAGTCGCGGCGGAGGCGTTGCAGCGGCTCGGCCAAGCCGCCAGCCAATTGCTCGAGAGCGACGCGCATGGCCCGCTCCCCTTGGGCGTGAATGAGCCCGAGCACCGCTTCGCATTGCGTCAGATCCATGCGGCCAGCAAGATAAGCGCGCAGGGTGAACTCACCCGGCTGAGCCAATCTCGCACCACGGGAAATCAACAGCCCCTCGACCTCGCGGAGCACGACCGGTGCCCCGAGCATGTGCAACTCGGCCGAAGGCTGACCGGTGTAGCTTCGATCGTTGGGCCAACAAAAAAGAGCGATCGGGATCTCACCGAGCTGCGGAACAACCAACCTCGTGTCGATGACGCACGCGGAACGAATGCGAGACAATGGATCGCGCGAGGATTCGAATACCTCGCTCAGCAACGCGATCGTGTCGGGACCTGTGACGCGGATCGTTCCTCGCGGCGCTCCCTCACTCCCCGTCGCGATGGCACAGATCGTGGTGTCGGTCTCAAAACGCACGGAATCCGCCTCACGCCGATCCGGTCTCGATATCGAGTCTTCTCAACTCCTCGATCCAGACCCGAATATCGTGATCGTATTCCGTTGCCAGATTGCTCAACACCAACTGGCGATGGAACGAAGCGGCTCCCTCATGCAACAACTCGGCCGCCTCCGCGCTCGGAAACCTTCGCGAAGGATCGGGCGAGATCAAGCCGCGACAGAAATTCATCAACAAGTCGTTGCAAGAAACCTCCGGAGGAAGGATTTCATGCAGCCGGTTGGACAGCGTGCGTTTCTGCTCCAGCAAGTCACGATAGGAATCGGTGTCGCTAAAGCACGGACGTCCGGAAAGAAGCTCGATGAGGACATAGCCCACCGATGCCAAGTCGGACCGAGGGGATATCGGCGCGTTTTCCAACACCTCCGGAGCGGCGTACGCAGGCGTCACCGTGAATACCGGAGGCTGCTGGCCCATGGAAAACGCAGAACCGATGTCGATCAGTTTCGCATGCCCCGTCCTCTTGACCATGATGTTCGACGGCTTGATATCGCCATGAACGATGTTCTCGCGATGCAACGCAGCTAAAGCAGCCAGGCAATCGCGGACAATCGCGACGGCAACCCCTGCTTTGAAACGGGCGTGGACCGGACCCGCAGTGATGACCACGTTGTTGATGTATTCCCACCGCCGCGCTGTCAGCTTGGATCGCAATAACGACAATCGTTCCGAGCGCAGCAACTCCCGCAAATCGTAACCATCGATCCACTCCATGATCAGAATTCGAATTCGGTTGCGATCGATGAAATCATGGACATCCAAGACCCCGTCGTGCTGAATCCGCGCGACTTCCGCAGCCACCGCGCCGATGCGAGCCATGGCTTCGTCGTAAGCCGCTTGTGTTCCATAACGCTCCGGCGAGAACACCTTCATCGCCACCGGCAACGCAAATCCATCCGCTCCGAATCGCGTCGAATAAAACACCACGCCCTGACCACCGCTCCCCAATGGCCGCTCCAGTCGATGGTACGCCATCCATTGCAACCGACGGTCTTTTAGCAAGAATTCATAACGAGACACCAACTCCGGATTGCCGGCCGGAGCAGATTCCCCTCCAATCGTGCGGGTTCGAAAATCACCGGCAAAAGTCGTAGAATGCATGGAGCGTGTCCGAAAAGGCAATGAAGTCAAATCTCATGGTGACGAACAACTGGGCTTTCCACAAGATGAAACCCTATTTTAACGGAAGCCGAACGCGCCGAAGAGTGCCCAACACCCAAGCGTCCATTGCACGTCTCTTCGGTCGTCCACCGCGGATTTGGCTCTTCGGTATTTATGCTAGCGTGGCTGCCCTGTTCTTTTCCGAGACAACCGCCTGGGGACAATCCGCCCCAAACCTCCTCTACGGCATGCCGGGATTCGCTCAAGCACCCGACATCCGCTGGGTCGATTCGCTGATTGCCGATGGATTGCCGAAGTTGGCGCTGGAAGTTTGTGAGAGCCGATTGAAGCTTGCTCCGCCAGACTCGGATGCGCACGCCCAGTGGATGATGCTGGCGATGCAATCCCAAGCCGCTCGCGATCTCGATGCGTTTGATTTCGGGAGCGACCCAGCCGGACTGGACGCGATCCCACCCAAATTGGATGCACTTTCAGCAGGCATGCGCGGAACAACGAGAGAGCTGTGGATTCGATGGAAAATGGTTTGGTGCCGATGGATGATTCAACAGCGAGGGCTTGCGAGCTACCTGGCAGCACCCACTCGGGAACCGCTGAAGCTCTGGATTGTCGGCTCGATTCGGACTTCGCTGGATGCTCTCGAGCAATTGGAACAAGAGATCCGCAAGCTGCCGACAGGACCAGGCAAGCCGATCACGAACGATCAAAAACTGGATCTGCAAGGACGGCTGGCGTTGTTGCAAGCCGACCTTCTTTTTCAGCGATCCCAATGCTATCCGCCCGGCAGCGATGATCGATCCGCTGCCGCCGCCGAAATGCTCCAAGCGCTCGATCAAGGGCTCAGCAAACTCCCTGCCGACTGGATCCATCGTCCATCCCTCGCGATCGCACGGATCCGCGGCCAGATTCAGCTGGGGCAATACGACGACGCCATCACCAGCGCGAATAAGCTGTGGGACAAATTCCTTTCCGAAAAAGACACCCTCGCATCGACGATTCAATACGAGGGGGCATTGGCAGTCGTCGGCGCGAGGGCCGCTCGATTCAAGAATCGAGTCGAGGAATTCAACGAGTGGATCGCGCGAGGCGGCGGCCCGTTGGCTTCTCCCGAACTCGCTCTGGAACAGTTTGCGGCCGACCTGGAGTGGGGAGGGGATCAAGCGGCGGAAAAGGCCCTCGATTGGAAACGCACCGTCGGAAAAAAGTTCGGGGCCTACTGGGAGCGGCGCATGGATGCCTTGCTCGTTTCCAACAACACCGCTGCAACGCGTCCTACCAAGACCCCTTCGCTCGAAATCCTTCGAATCGAAGTACGCCAGTTGCTCGCGGCCAAGCGATGGGATGAAGCGATCGAGAAACTTCGTCAAGCCGAATTCGCCGCAGCTCAAATTCCTGCCGACGACGAAGCCTTCGCTTTTGGCATGCAAGTCGCCGCTGCCTATGACAGCCAAGGCCAACGCGAGCAGGCGGCCAAGGCGTTCTTTGAAACGGCATCGCGATACCCGACGCAACCCAAAGCAGCCGCGGCATCCCTCATGGGCGCATGGTTGATACGCCCCTCCGCGAACCCAGCAACGCCCCAGACTCCCGAACAAGCCGCACTCTACCGCGAACGATTGAAAGGCACAGCATCGCAATGGCCTTCGACAGATGCTGCGAAACAAGCCGTCGATTGGTTCGAACGCGAGGCTTTGGCCCGGGATGCGCTAGCCCCGGTGATCGAATTGTGGAATCCGCGCTGCCGCGCGACCCAACAATCCTCTTCGGCCGTGGGGCGTTACCTGCTCGGTTTCTGCGTCATGAACGATGCGTGGCTCGAACCCATCCGCGAAGCCAATGAGGAGAGAGCGACTCTCCTGGCTACGTTGCGAGGAACTCTCGCTGACACGTACGGCGAAGTCGATCGCGATCGATTCCGAGCTTGGATCGCAGCCACCGAATCCGATCTGCGATGGTCGATCCCGAGCATCCAAGGGGATTCGACCACGTGGCTGGGGCACTTGGCCCGGTTGGTTGCCAGCCCTGCAGATGCATCCCTCGCCGAGGAATCGCTGCGAAAGGGGCTGGACCCTTGGAACGAAGACCCCCTGGCGCGGTTGAGCATTCTTTGGTTTGCTTGCGAATCAAGGTCCTTCGCGATACTCGCGCGCCCCAATCTCTCCGCGAAACAGGAATATCAAGTCCTCGGCGTTCTTGCGCGCCTGCTCCAGGAAGAGCGACGCGGCGACTCCCCGTATCCGCTCGGGCCAACCCTCGACGGCGCACTGCAGCGAGCGATTCGTTTTTATGAGATGCTCGCAGCTTGCGGCGACGGCAATGGGAACGGCGTTCTCGCGCAGCTGCAGCGGGAACGAGAAGCCGACAAAAAATCGGCGTGGTGGTTGTACCGCAGCGCTCGAGTCGCCCAAGCCCTCGAAGCGAGTCGTCGCGAAGCGCTTCCCTGGTACCGGCTGATGGCGAGCGGCTTTCCCGCCGGCAGCGAACCTTGGCTCGAAGCCCGCGCGCGCACGGCGCAGACCTTGCGATGGTCCAACGACCCCGCCGCCGCAGATCAATTGCGCGATTTGGTGTTTGCGACCTATCCCAAAGCGGAATCCCATTGGCGATCCCGCTTCGACACCCAATGACAAGAAGCCACCCTCAGGGTGGCTTCTTGTGAGTGATCGCTCCGATCGTGATCGGCCGAATCGTTGACGATCGAATTACTTGAAATCGCCAGCTCGGATGATCACCAGCCGCTTGGGATCGATGTAGCGCTGCCATGCCGCTCGTACTTGCTCGGTCGTCAGTGCTTCGATCTGCTGTTCTTCCTCGGCGATGTAGGCAAAGCTGCGGCCGAGATCGAGGTTGGACGCCAATTGACCTGCGATCGCGCCATCGGACGCACGACCGATCTTGCGAGCTTCGAGGTACGCTTTCTTGGCATCATCGAGTTCCTTCTCGGTGGGGCCATCTTGAATGAAGCGTGTCAGTTCCTCCATCGCTGCCTTCTCGACGGCGTCGATGTTTTCCGGGTTGGTGATGGCGTTGATCGTGAATCGCGAATCATTGCCGCGCGACGGGATCGAAATCGCGCTGGTCACCCCATAGGATAGCCCCTCCTTCTGGCGAATCCGATCTCCCAAACGCGAGGACAAGGTCCCGCCCCCAAGGATGAAGTTGCCGAGTTCCAACGGGATGTCATCCTCGCTTTCGTCGTTCATCGCAAACGACAAACCCGCCAGAAAGACCGCGTTGGCCTTGTCCGGAGTGAGAATGTTATCTTTGGCCCCGACTTGATCTTTCTTGACGTCCCTTTCAATGCGTTCGTAACGCGTGGATGATTTCCATTCCTGGAGCGCTTCGCCGACTTCCTTCAAGGCGACTTCGGGATCGAAATCTCCGACGATCGCCACTTCGCCAACCCCTGCGGAGATCTGATCGTTGTAGACCGAGACGATTCGATCCAGCGTGACGGATTGCGCGTCCTCGATCATTTCGTCGACCGTGCGAGCGTAGCGCACGTCCCCTTTCTCGTAATCGGAGAGGGAGCGAGACAGCTGGGCATTCGCGAGCATCGCTGGTTCGGTCGTCATTTGCGACATCGCTGCGATCGTGCGAGCCTTCATCTGTTCGAACTCTTCCTCGGAAAAGGCGGGATTGCGCAGGATTTCCGCCAGCAGCTTGACCCCCTCGCCGAGCGAGTCTTTCTTGGCTTGGATACTGAACGACAATTGTCCTGGGGCACCGCCACCGCCACCGCCGCCGCGACCGCCGCGTCGTCCACCCCCGCCCCCTCCCGGGCCGATCTGGACCCCGAGTTCATCCATTTTTTGGCGAAGGGCTTGGCGGTCGTATTTCTTGGTTCCCGACATCAGCATCGAAGCCACCATTCCGGCGGCGACCGATTGATTCATCAGCGAATCCTCATTGCCATAGCGAAGCGTCATGGTCATGTTGACGGTGTCCCCTCGATTCTTCTTGGGGAGCAAGGCAACGCGAATCCCGTCCATCGTTACCACCGACGTTCGGGCATCGATGTTGGCAGGCGTGGGATCGAACTCCTCGCCCGCTGCGATCGCATCGCCGCCTTTGTAGTTGTCGACAATGGCTGCAATCGAATCCACCGCGGGGATGCTGAGCCGCTGTGGCTGGTCGACGGGGATGAACCGCCCGATGGTCCGGTTCTGAATCTTGAAATAGGTCTTGGCAACGCGATTGACATCGTCAGCGGTTACTGCGGCCAGTCGATCCCGCTGAACGAACCAGAGCCGCCAATCACCCAGCGCGGATGCGGAACTGAGGGCTTGCGACATCCCAGCTGCATTGGCCATGCTGTCTTCGTAGCGCCGCTTGGACCGCAGTTTCGCGCGGTCGATTTCCTCTTGAGTGAACGCCGCTTCTTCCATGTTTTCCGAGAGTTCGAGCAACACCGCCTCGGCCTCTTCCATCTTCCCTTCGGCGGGAGTCACCGAGAATTGGAACAGTCCTGGATCGTGCGCATTGTCAGCGAAGGCGCTGGCGCTGGTCGCGATGCCAGGTTCGATCAGCTTGCGATCCAAGCGACCCACCTTATCCTCGGAGAGAACGCTGGCCAGGATCGACAACGGGGCCCAATCGGGATGGGATGCGGCAGGGATGTGGTAGGCGGTCATCAACGCTCCGATCTTGCCTACCCGTCGCAGAATGACCGTCCGCTCGCCGTCTTGAGGAGGCTCCTCGGTATAGGTTGAATTCAATTTGCGATCCGGTTTCGGGATGGAACCGAAATACTTTTCCGCCAGCTCGAGCGCCCTCTTCTCTTCGAATTTGCCCGTCACGATCAGCACGGCGTTGTCGGGCTGGTAAAACCGCTGATAGAAATCCCGGAGGTTGTCGACGGGGACGCGTGCGATATCGGATCGAGTGCCGATGGTTGTCTGTCCCTAGTGGTGCCACTCGTAGGCAACGGCTTGAACGCGTTGCGAGAGGACATTTTCGGGGCTGTTTTCGCCGCGCTCGAATTCGTTGCGGACGACCGTGAACTCCGACATCAGGTCTTCGCGTTTGATGAAGCTGTTGACCAGTCGATCGCATTCGAGATGAATCGCGAAGTCGAGATTTTCGTCGGTGGCAGGAAGGGTTTCAAAGTAGTTGGTGCGATCGACGTTGGTCGTTCCATTGAAATTCGCGCCGTGATCTCGAAGGGCCTTGGGGACTTCGGGAAAGGTTGGTGTTCCCTTGAAGACCATATGCTCGAGCAAGTGAGCCATACCCGCCTCGCCATACCCTTCGTGCCTCGATCCGACCAGTACAGTCATGTTGACGCTGATCGTGGGTCGCGACGGATCCGGAAACAAAATCACCCGCGCGCCGTTATCGAACTTGTACTCGGTGATTCCTTCAACCGTCGCCCCTCGCTGCGGCGGTGCCGCATACGCTCCTGTCACACAGCAGCTAACCGCTGCACCCAACAAAAACCTACGAAACATCATCTGCCCCTCACAATGAAAACAAAGACACCACGCGCCTCGGATTATAGGCAACTTTCAACCCTTTGGGATGTGCAAAAAACCGGGAATCAGCCCCCTGGCGACCGACCCGCAATCCACGCCTCGACCGCATGGATCTGCTCAAAGCCAAAACTGTGGTACAGATGGAGCGCAGGAGCGTTGTTCTCATCGACCGCGAGAACGATCCGCGATTTGCCGTGATCCAGCATCCAACCGCTGACGAAATCCATGATCTCGGGGCTGTAGCGCCGACCTCGCGCTGAAGGAATCAGCCCCAAATAGGTCAACTCGCAGTCCCGCTCGAACACGCTCGACAGGATCAAGCATCCGATCGGGTCTTCGCCGACGTGGATGCTCCACCAAGGCAGGTTCGACTGCGACTGGCCAACAGCATAGCCGCGCAGCGTCTGCTCCATCGAGCGGACGCCGTTGAGAACCGGCACATCGAGCGTATCGGTGTAGGTCGCCTCCACGAGCCGGCACCAACGCTCCCAAGGCATGTCGCGATAGGAACGGAACGCGATCGGGGAGAATGCCAAGGCGAGCGGGCTCCCATCGTGCTGGAAAGGTATGTCGCAGCATTCGAGCTGCAGCAGTCGCGCAACGCGAATCAAACCTGCCTCTTGAAACGCCAACCGATAACGCGTTTCGGCCGGTCCGCTCGAATCAGCTGGCAAGATCGCTTGAACCATCTCGACTCCGCTGGCGAGCGTGCGATGGGCGAGATCTGCCACGAGTCGAGACAGGAGAGCGTTTTGATTCGCATTCTCGCCCTGGCATCGCATGCGACCGAGATATCCGATGGCCCCTTCGCAAGCGACGGCATAACCGCGGGCGATGGACTGACCTTGCTGGACCTCCGACAACACGATGGGGTGCGAGTACGGCGAAACCTCCACCATGCGGGCGACGGCTTCCTGCGCTGCGAAGCCTTGCGGGGCGGGTTGATCGCTATGGCACCAGTCAATCCATTTTTTTTCGTTGTCGGTGGGCGATTTCATGCAAAGGCTATTCGTCAGTCACGCAACCTTCGCTGGCCGTTTTGACGTTTTTGATGTACTTGTACAACGTCCCTCGCGTGGCCTTCAGGGGCGGAGCGACCCACGCCGACCGGCGCCTTGCCAACTCGGCTTCGCTGACCGCCACCTCAAGCCGATTGGACTCGGCATCGATGGTCACCAAGTCGCCGTCCTGCACCAAGGCGAGGGGGCCCCCGACCTGCGCTTCGGGAGTGATATGACCGACGATGAATCCATGCGAACCTCCCGAAAATCGACCGTCGGTCAACAATGCCACGTCCAAACCCAAGCCGGCTCCCATAATCGCCGACGTCGGAGTCAACATTTCCGGCATCCCCGGCCCACCTTTCGGTCCCTCATAGCGAATGATAATCACATCTCCCTTCGCAATCCTCTTCTCTTCGAGAGATCGCAACATGGCTTCTTCACTATCGTAACAACGAGCCGGACCCGAGAAACGCAAACCCTCCTTGCCGGTAATCTTCGCCACCGCTCCCTCGGGCGCCAGGTTGCCGAATAAGATCTGGATATGACCGGTCGTCTTGATCGGATCGCTAACCGGCCGAACGATGGTCTGACCTTGCTTGAGCCCCGGCAGCGCCGCAAGATTCTCTGCCAGTGTCTTGCCGGTTACGGTCAAACAGTCGCCGTGCAGAAACCCCTCCCCATGCAGATACTTCATCACAGCGGGAGTGCCCCCCACCGAGTGCAAATCCTCCTGCACAAATTTTCCAGACGGCTTCAGATCCGCCAGATACGGAACCTGGCTGCTGATCTGCTGGATATCCTCCAGAGCCAATTTCACGCCCACGGCCCTGGCCATCGCGATGAGGTGCAGCACGGCATTGGTGCTGCCACCCAATGCGATGACAATCGTCACCGCATTTTCGAAAGCTTTGCGTGTCATGATGTCGCGAGGCTTGATATCCTGCTCGAGCAAGTGCCGAATCGCGGCCGCCGCCCGCGCGCACTCCTCTTTTTTGGCAGGATCCTCGGCCGGGATCGATGCCGAGTAAGGGAGCGCCATCCCAAGGGCCTCGATCGCCGAAGCCATGGTGTTGGCGGTGTACATCCCGCCGCAAGCTCCAGCCCCGGGACATGCATGCCGCACGATGTTCTCGCGCGTCGCGTCGTCGATTTGGCCCGCGAGATATTGCCCATAGCACTGGAACGCAGAAACGATATCCAGCGAATGACCATTCCATTTGCCTGCCCGAATCGTACCGCCGTAAATCATCAATGCCGGGCGATTCAATCGACCCATCGCGATCAAGCAACCCGGCATGTTCTTGTCGCAACCAGGAATCGCGACCAATCCGTCGTACCACTGGCCACCCATGATCGTTTCGATCGAGTCGGCGATCAGATCTCGCGATTGCAGGGAGAACGACATCCCGTCGGTCCCCATGCTGATCCCGTCGCTGACCCCGACCGTATTGAAACGCATACCGATCATGTCGCGGGCCTGAACCGCCTTCTTGACCTCAACTCCCAAGTCCAACAAGTGCATATTGCAGGGGTTCCCCTCGAACCACACGCTGCAAATTCCCACCTGGGCCTTGCCCATATCCTCGGGCTTCAGGCCGGTGGCATAGAGCATGGCCTGCGAAGCCCCCTGGCTCTTAGGCTGCGTGATATGCGATGAATAGCGATTGATCGAGGTCATAGTGCACTGTGGAAGGGTTCGAAAAAAACGTATCAGGAATCCAGTTCTCGGTAGACGAAGGATGCGGCTCCTCATTCAAGGAACCAGGCCCCGTTTTACCCCGGATTGAAAGACCACGCAAACCGCTCGACGACGCCGCTTTCACGCTGGGCTCAGCAAGTGCGACCCGAAACGTGGGCGTGTGGCGATGGGAGATCGGAGTGGAACGAGGCGGGACCACCAAGGCGGGGCGTTCCCAGCCAGGAGCCCGGGGACGAGGGGCGGGGGAATGCTCTGTGCTCCAAGCGGATCCATCGGGCTAGGATGCGAGTCGAACTAGTGGACGCGTTGGCCGGGTTGGGCTCCGGAATCGACTCCCAGCAAAAACACCTCCGTACCTCCAGGACCTGCGGCCGTGACCATCCCCTCGCTAAGTCCAAACTTCATCTGCCGCGGCTGCAAATTCGCGACAATCACGACCAGTCGCCCTTCCAACTGCTGCAGCGTGTAAGCCGCCTTGATCCCTGCGAAGACCGTGCGAGTGACGTCACCACCCAAGCTGACGGTCAGTTTCACTAGCTTCTTCGCTTCGGGAACCTCCTCCGCCTTCATCACTCGAGCCACGCGCAAATCGACTTTGGCAAAGTCGTCGATCGTGCACGTTGCCGCCAGCGGTTCGAGCTGCAACGGATCCGCAGTGCCCCCGAGCGTCTGAGCGGTCTCCGCCGGTGCAGGCGGAGTGGGTCCGGGTGCTGGGGATGCAGGTGTCACCGATGCGGCGCTCGGTGCTGCGGGTGCGGACTGGTCTTTGCTTTCTTCGATCATTTGTTGAACCTTTGCGATATCGACGCGTTGCATGAGGTGTTCGAACTTGGAAACCGATGTGCCTTGCAGAGGCCGCTGGCTGTCGGACCACGAAGTGATCTCCGACTGCAGCAACCGTCCACACCCGTCCGCCAATCGAGGCAGGACCGGGGTCAAATAGACGCACAACTGACGGAACAGATTGAGGACCACGGTACAAACCTCTTGCAAGCGAACCTGCTGGCTCGGGTCCTTCCTGAGCGTCCATGGGGCCGTGTTCTCGACATAGGCATTGGCCGAGTCGGCCAACTCCATGATCAACCGCATGGCGCGCGAATAATCGAGTTGCCCGTAGGCTTCGGCAATCTTATCCCCTGCGGCGGCCGCGGCAGAAAACAGCCCGCCATCGTGCGGATACTCCTGAGCCAACCCAACCGATTCCACGAACCTCGCCGTGCGACTGGCGAGATTGACGACCTTGCCGACCAAGTCGGAGTCGATCTTGTTGGCGAATTCGGTCAAGTTCAGATCGATATCGTCGAGACGCGGACCGAGCTTGCTCGCGTAGTAATATCGCAAATAGGAGGGATCGAGATGTTGGAGATACGTTGCCGCGCTGACCTGGGTCCCTTTGCTCTTGGACATTTTTTCCCGGTCGACGGTCAAGAAACCATGGATGTGCACAAAGGTCGGGAGCGACAGGCCGGCAGCGTGCAACACGCCAGGCCAGAACAAGGTGTGGAAGTAGGTAATGTCTTTGCCGATGAAATGATGGATTTCGGTGTCGGGGCTGCGCCACCAATCGTCGAGCGATTCGCCCTGCCGCTTGCACCACTGATGCGTCGATGCGATATACCCGATCGGCGCATCGAACCAGACGTACCAGTAGTTGCCCGGACTGTCGGGAATCGGGAACCCGAAGTACGGTGCCGGCCGCGACACATCCCAATCGCGCAGCGGCTTGCCGAGAAAGTGCCCCTTCAAGTAGTTCGCGACTTCGTCCTGAAGATGATTTCCCGATTGGGTCCACGTCTCCAAGAAAGGATGCAACGCTTCCAGGTGCACGAACAGATGCTGCGCGGACCGTTTCTCCGGAGTCGCGCCGCTGAGCGTGCTGATCGGATCGATCAGATCGCTGGGTGAGTAGGTCGCGCCGCACTTGCTGCAGTTGTCGCCATACTCCTCCGGGGATTTGCAAAGAGGGCAAGTCCCCTTCACAAACCGATCGGCCAGGAACGTACCGGCGACCGGGTCGAAGAGTTGTTCCACAGCAGCTTCGCGGACGAGCCCCTGATGCTGCAGCTTGGCCCAGATCTCTTTGCACAGTTCGTAGTTCTCCGGCGCGTTGGTGCTGCCGTAATGATCGAAGGCGATATCGAAGCCAGCGAAGTCCCGTTCGTGCGCCGCTTGCATATCGGCGATCAGTTCCGTCTCCGATCGACCTTCTTGGCGAGCCCGGATCATGATCGCCGTGCCGTGCGTGTCATCGGCGCAAATGAAGATGCACCGCTCCCCTCGCAGCTTCTGAAACCGAACAAAGATGTCGGTTTGGATATACTCCACCAAGTGGCCCAAGTGAATATGGCCATTGGCGTACGGCAAAGCCGCGGTGACAAGCATGCGTTTGGACGTCATGAAACTCCTGTTCCGTTCGTGTTCCAGTCTGCGAGAAACCGTTGGTGGTTTTGAGGAGCTAAGTGTAAGCCGGAGATCTGGTTTCGGTAGTCCTACTGTTTGCTCGATTGGCGTATGGCAAAGAGAGCATCGCCGCGGCGAATCAGCAGCGTATCGCCGGACGCGACCGCAGCATAGAGGACTGCGCCGCCAAACGGGTTCGCGCCCCGTTCCTCCGCTTGTTCCCATGTGGTGCAGGTGGAGATTTCCGATGCGTTGCTGAGATCCACAATGGAGGTCACACCGCTCTTGCCAAAGAGATACAACCGCTGATCGGTCGCCAGCGGCGTGGCCCAAACACTCCCCGCGGCGACACGTTCCGCCGACAGCTGCTTGCCTGTCTCGAGATCGAGTTGGTAGAGGACTCCGGATCGATTGACGAGCCATACTTTGCTGGCGGCGACGATCGGACTGCCGAAGCTGCACGTCGCCTTCTCGGCTCGCCACTTGTACCCTGCCATGTATTTGCCGTCGGCTCCCGCCTTGATCTCGATGAGCCCCGAGGACGCGGCGGTGGTGGCGCTCGGCTGCTCGCCGCGACCGTCGGAGGCACCGATCACAAACAGGCCGTCACCCACCGGGATGGGTGTGCATGTGGTGTTGTTCGCGATGTCGGTGAATTCCCAAAGTTTATTGCCGGTCTTGGCGTCGTATCCCGCGACCCTTCCGCTGGCGCTGCAGACCAAATGCGCGTTGCCTCCGACAGTGATCAATCGAGGACTGCTCCAACTGGTGGCCCCGACGCCATCGGTTTTCCAAAGAAGCTCTCCGGAATCTTTTCGCAAGGCGATGACGTAGGGGTCCCCTTCGCGCTCGACCCAAGCAAACAGATGCTCATCGTCTTGTTCCAGCGATGCGGCCAAGCCATGGCGAGCTTTGATGGGTCCGTACAATTCGACGAGGTTTTTTTGCCATCGCGTCGTGCCATCGTGAGATAGAGCAATGACCAACCCTCCTTCAAAGCCCACCACCAATCCGCGCGCATCGACGACGGGTGTGGGTGCGGCGCGACTGATGTAGTTGTTGCTCTCTTCGGGGGTGGGGTTCGCAAAATCCTGTTGCCATTGCTTGGATCCATCCTTCAACCCATACGCGGCCACATGGCATTTTTCCTTGTTCGGACCGCTGGTGAATGTCAGGAACACCTGATCGCGAAAAACCACCGGGGAGGATTGACCGTAGCCATCGATGGAGATTTTCCATGCGATATTCTTGCCGTCCGCATCCCAGGCGTCGGGAAGAGTGCTGAATGTCAGTTGCCCCCCATTTTGGAACGCGGTCCAACCCGGATCGGCCACCAGCGGGCAGGTCGACAGGACGGCGGTTAGCCATGCTCCCGCGAGCGTGGTGAGGAACTGCGGTGGAAGGCATTGGGGCCACATGATTTTTTCGTTTCGGTTCATGCTCTGCATCTCGTTTCCATGGAAGCGATTCAAAACCCGGAGCCCTGTTCGCGGGCCGGGCTGGTCGACGCGTTCGGTCGGAGCATTTTAGGGCGAAACCGCCGGGGCGTCGTTCCCCTTCGGAGGATTCATTCGAACAAAGAACAAAATCGACCGCCCTACCAATCGCATGGGATGGCCGTATAGGCGATCCCGCCGTCTCGCCACCATTGAAAGACATACTCGGCTCGAGGAAGTTCGCCCTGGGCCCGGGACAACCACGAGTTCAATGTCCCCCTCTGCAAATGGACGCAGCAGGCCGTCGCCATCGCGTCGGCATCCGCAGCCCTTTCCGTGATGACGGTCGCCAGGTGGGGCTGCTCCAACCCGCGTCGCTGCACGGGGTCCACGATGTGGCTGGACCCTGTTTCGTTTTCGTTCGAAGCACCATCCCGATATCGTTGATGTTGATCTCCGCTGGTCGCGATCCCGCACCTGGACAATCGCAATCGTTTGAGCTCGCGCTCCGATTCGCCCAACACGCCGATCGCGACAGGCCAGCCGATACTCTTTACGGCATCGTCGCCGGAACGGATAGGTTCGCCGCACAGCTTGTTGCCAGAAGCGTTGACCAAGAATCGCTCGACCCCAAGCGTTCGCAATCGCTCGCCGATGCGATCGACGACAAACCCTTTGCCGATCGCGCCGAAGTCGAGCGTCACTCCGGGGCGATGGAGACGCACGCGCTGCTCGCTGGAATCGAGTTCGACATGTTCCCATCCGCAACGCGATTTCGCTTCCTGCCAAGCGCTCTCGGGAACCCGCTTGGAGGACCGCCGCAAACGGGTCAACGCGCCCAGGGCCGCGTCGAACGCCCCTTCGGTAACGCGATGCCAGAAATCGCATTCGCGCAGGACACGCCACAGCGAGTCCGATACCGATACCCAGTCTCCTGACGACGCATCTCGGCACAGACGCATGCACTCGCTGTCCTGCTGGTAATCGCTCAGCACGTCCACCCAAGCATCCGCGCATGCTCGAGCCGCATCGACGACGGCCTGTTCGCGGCCCGGCTCTCCACCGGTCCATCGGATCTCGATGAGCGAGCCCATCGACGGGATCGCGATCCGATAACCCGCATCCTCCTCGACGCCTGCAAACGCAAATCGTCGCTCGGGAGATGCCAAAAACCATGCCCCGACGACACCCCACGAGGCGATCCGCCGAACCACCTCGCGTCGAGAAATTGAGGTTTTGATTTCAAAAGTTCTTTGCCTATCCATCAACCCTTGGCTCCTAAGTCGCCTCTCCAAGACTGTCCGCAAATCTCAAACCGCGGCCCGTTCCCGAGTCCAACGCGTCGCGGATGCTATTGTTTTCGCCCCGGCGTATCGAAGAATATAGAATCGGCGAAAAATTGGAGTATCCTTGATATCCTGGATTTTCAAGCCCCCAACACGGATCAGCCTTCCGCGGCGACCTATGACGATGCATCGATTCCAAACCGCTGGCTGTCGTCTGCCGCAATCGCGACCGCGAAGAACCTGGATCCGATGTTCCATGAATGGAATCGTTGGTTGCATGCTTGCCTCCACGGTGCTCATCCTGGGGGTCGTCGCTCGCGCCCAGGACCCAATCCCTCCAGGATTGAGCGAAGCGACCGCAGGTCAAGCTCCCGCGCCGCAGTCCGGCGAAGGCGCCCCACCGACCGCCGTCCCTGGGCAACCGCCCGACGGAGACCCCGGAGCGGATCCCAAGGTCGCCAAGAAACCCGAGGGCGCTGCCAAGCCGCCGGAGATCCCGACAGTGAAAAGGCCTAGCGCGCCGGATGAGCCGCCGGACAAACGGGAATTCGATGTTCGGCCTGACGAAGATGGGATGGTCCAATTCCAGTTCCGCAATCAGGCGTGGCCCGACATCATGAAGTGGCTGGCCGACGTTTCCAATATGACGCTCGATTGGCAAGAGCTACCCGCGGACTATCTCAACATCTCAACCCAACGCAAATTTTCGCTTGAGGACTCCCGCGATCTGATCAATCGGCATTTGCTCGCGCGCGGTTTTACGATGCTCGAGTTTGGAAGCACGATCCTGGTGACCAAGACCGCGGGCATCAACGTCTCGCTCGTCCCCAAAGTCGATCCCGCGCGCTTGGTCTCGCTTCCCCCGAATCGATTCGTTCGCATCTCGATCCCACTCCGGTCGCTCGTTGCTTCCGAAGTGCTCGTCGAACTGAAAACGCTGATCAGCGCCAACGGCTCCCTCAATGCCCTCTCGTCGACCAACCGGTTGGAAGCCATGGACTCGGCGAGCAACCTGATGGAGTTGCTGATCGTGCTCCAGGATGAGCAATCGGCCGAGTCGCTCGACAACCTCGCCCGCGAATTCGAACTGCAGCATGTGCGGGCCTCGGATGCCCACGATCAATTAACCAGTTTCCTCAAGCTGGAGAGCAAGAAGCAGCCGCCGCCGTCGATATCCGAAGGCATGGATCCGATGCAGCAGCAGATGATGATGCAGCAACAACAGCAGCAGATGATGATGCTACAGCAGCAAGAGCAACAGCAGGCACAAAAGCCCAACAAAGACCGGAAGGGAAAGGGAGAAATCCTGATGGTCGCCAACGTGCGCCGGAACAGCTTGATCGTCCACGCACCTCCGGACCAAATGGCAATGATCGCCACGTTCGTCAAACGAATCGATGTCCCGAGCGCGTCCGATAATTTGAATGTCCTCAACACGCGAATGAAGGTCTATCGTCTAGCGGCCCTGGATCCCAAAAAACTGGTCGCTTCCCTCCTGGCGCTCGATGCCTTGGAGCCGACCACCAAGCTGGAGGTCGACGAAAGGAACAAAGCCATCATCGCCTACGCATCCCTTTCGGACCAATTGATCATTCAACAGACGATCGAGCGGCTGGACGGTTCCTCGCGAGAGTTCGATGTCATCCAATTGCGGCGGCTGCGGGCTGAAGACGTTGCCGGCACCATCCGCGCGCTGCTGGGCATCGACAAGGACAAAAAAGACAACACATCGCGCCGCAGCTATTTCTTTTACGATCCCTGGCAGTCCAACAACAAGAAAGAGGAGCAGCAGGACCAATTGCGCGTCGGGGCCAATACCCAGAACAATCAGTTGCTTATCTGGGCCAATGAGATGGAACGAGAAGAGATCCATAAGCTCCTGGCCAAACTCGGCGAAGTCCCAACGCGTCCCCAAGACCGAAGCCGCACACGCGTCATCGATGCCAACCGCTCGCGAGACACCCTGGAATACCTCAAGAAACTCGAAGGGCTGTGGAAGCGGGATTCGAGCAATCCCCTGATTCTGCCCGACGAACAGGCCTTCGATCCCGAGGAAACCAAGCCGAGAGCCGACGAGCGAGACGAAGATGTGCCAACCATGCCTCCACCGAAACCAAAAGCTCCCGGCGCCACCGACGTTTCCGTCGCCACGGCAACCGCACCATGGAAACCCATCGACCCCTTCGTTCGCGCGATTTCCCTCCAGCAAGACGGGGATCCAGATCCGTCCCGGACCCCTTCTCCCATACGCATCCGGTTCGACTCCGAAGGAAACCTTCTTCTGGAAAGCGACGATCTCGAAGCGCTCGATCGACTCGAACAACTCATGACCGACCGAGCACCTCCCTCCAGAAAACACGTCGTGTTCGCCATCCGACATGCGCGTCCGAGTTGGATCAAACTCAATCTCGAAGACTACTTCAAAGAGGACAAGAAAGACAAAGATCGCGATGGTCGCGATTTGTTCTACAGCTACATCTTCGACCTCGAACCGCCCGAAAAGGAAGACGACAGCCCCCAGCTCGGAAAACGTCGAAAACTCCGGTTTATCTCCGATAACGACACCAAATCCCTCGTGGTCATCGGCGCCGATGCTGGACAACAGGAAACCATCGCCCGTTTGATCAAGCTGTGGGATGTCCCAATCGCCGAAGACAAACGCTCACTGCGCTACACCAACATCGTCAAAGTCGAACACTCGCGAGCTGATTCGATCGTGGAAGCGATCAAGGATGCGTTCCGAGATCTCCTCAGTTCCAACGACAAGGCACTCGAGAAACCGAGCACCGACGCCAATAAGGAAAAGAAGCGAGAAGATTCCGACGTGGAAATCGGCGCCGGAGGAGGCATGAGCTTTACCTTCTCCGGTCGGCTCTCCCTGGGCGTCGATCGCATCACCAACTCCATTATCGTCTCCGCCAAAGGAGAGGACCTGCTCGATCTCGTCAGCAAGCTGATTCACGACCTCGACGAAGCCGCGAAACCGACCGGCACCGTCCAGAGTATCCAACTCAACGGAGCCAACCCATCAGCGATCGAGAAAGCCCTCAGAACCATCCTTCGCAACGAAAAGATGCAACCCAGGGACAGTCGCCCCCAAGGACAAATCCCCGAGAATCTCGACCAAGTCGTTCCTAACGCGGGAATACCCCCGTACAACGGTCAAATCCTGCGCAACAATCCGGGGAACGCCAACGACCGATAACGAACCCGCCCCCCGCCGCAAACTTCGGCGCATCTTCTTGTTCTGAGCCTGCCGTTACATGAGGATGGCGCCGTGGCCGCTCGAGCCGCCCTCCTCCCATTGGCGACGAACCTCGCGCAGGCCATAGGCGCACAAATCGAATTGCTGGCTCAACCGATGGAGCAGTTCCGAGGGCGCCTCGTCATTCTCCTCATCCTCGATCTCGCTGGCGATCTCGTAGGCGAGCTTTCCCTGCTGGCAGTAACTGACGAACTGGTCGCTCTTGCTGGAGCCCTGCAAGCTTCGAAGCGATTCCGGATAAAGACCTGTCCAAAACAGAGTGAAGTCCCCGATGTGCCGATGCACCTCGCGCCGAGCCAAGCCGATCCGCTGCTGAGCCTCCGTCATCATGGTCACCACCTCCGTGGCGGGACGACCATTGAGCTTGCGAATCCGCAGCATCGCGTCCGTTTTCGTAAACCGCACCAGCAACTGACTGATGTATTGCACCAACTGGGTGTCCGCCACCCCGAGTTGGGTAAAGAACGTGTATTCCGACAAGCCTGCGAAGTACTTCTCCAGGACTCCTCCAGGCCCAGACAGTGGACCGAATGCCATGTTCGTAGCTCCTATTTCTTTCGCTCCCTAGGAACCGCTCCGCCTCTATCCAAAATATTTGTCCCATTCCTTCCGAGTCAAGATTAATGCCATTGCTTTTCAAAAAATACCATCAGGCCTGCTAATGACAAAACCGGTGGGGGCTCGGGGCGTGTGGCGGGATTCCTTTTGACAATGCGAAGGGGTACTGCGTAGACTGGAGGAGCACACCAACGAGCTCGGGTTCCTCCTCTTTTTTGATTCCTGCCATGCGATCATTTGAGCCTTCGTTGTTTGCCGCCTCGGAAGCACCGCCAGACATTTCGGACGAATATTTGGTGGCCCGCTATCAGGAAGGGCGGGATCCCTCGGATTTTGAGCAATTGGTCCGTCGCTACGAGCGGGAACTGTACACTTTCCTGAGGCGTTTTTTGGGAAATGCCCAGCATGCCGAAGATGTTTTTCAGGGGACCTTCTTGAGTGTCCACCTGAGAATTGACCAGTTTGAGTCGGGGAAGCGATTTCGCCCTTGGCTCTACGCCATCGCCAGCAACAAGGCGATCGACTTCATGCGGCGCAACAAGCGTCACCAAGTGGCCAGCCTGGACCAGGGGCTCAAAGCGGGGGATTCGGACGAGTCGATGATCCAGCGGCTATCCAGTCACGACACGGGTCCGGACGCACAAGCCATGTTTAACGAGCAGGGGGCGAGGGTCCGCGAAGCGGTCCAGCAGTTGAATGCTCCCACCCAGCAACTGATCCAGTTGGCTTTCTACCAGGGTCTCAAGTACGCGGACATTGCAGAGATCCTCAACATTCCAACGGGAACGGTAAAGAGTCGGGTTTTCACGGCGATGCGCAAACTGAATGAGATCTGGTTGCGTATGCATGAAGAGAAACCGTCGAAGTCCTCGTAGAATCGACACCTTTGGTTCATCGTTGGCCCTTCTCCCATGCCTATCATGAGCGGCGACACGCCTGAGCATCCTGAATTCTCTGACGAGACACTCGTCGGGTATCTAATGGGTGGTTTATCCGAAGAGGAAGCCGCCTCGATCGATGCCGCTTTGGCGGGCTCGGAGGTACTTCGGCAGCGTTTGCGCGATTTGCGAGGGTTGTTCGAACCCTTGGGCGAAAGCCAGGAAACGTTTGAACCCCGAGCCCAATTGGTGGATGAAACCCTCGCATGGATCGCCCAGCAGAGCGACACCGTCGAACCGGTCCGCGAGTTTTCCGACGAAGCCCGACTGGACTGGTCCGAGGTCCCCGTCTCGACCCGGATCGCCTGGATGGACAGCATCGTCGCCGTCGCGGCAGGAATCATCTTTTTGTCGTTTCTGCTCCCAACGGTCTGGCAATGGCGCGAGGCAGCCCGACAGTTCGCTTGCGCCGAGAACCTGCGAAATGTCGGCTTTGGATTGCTCTCCTACGTCAATCTGTCCTCTTCGCGCCAGATCCCACCGATCGATGTGAGCGGCCCCATGACGTTCGCGGGAATGTATGCGATCCACCTGCGCGATCGAGAGTTGTTGGAATCTGCCGGTTGGGTGCAGTGTCCATCCAATCGTCCGGTTTCGACGTTGTCGTTCATTCCGACCTCCCAACAATTCCTCTCGGCCACCCCGGAGCAGCAGCGGATCCTGAGCTACCTGGTCGGAGGCAATTACGCGTATAACCTCGGATTCCTGATCGATGGCAAGTATCAAACGCCGAGACTCGATGCGCCGGTGCGCTTTGCCGTGCTCGGGGACATGTGGCCATCGACCTATGGGGTGGTGGAACAAGCCGAACAACCTCCGATTCTGCATGGAGATCGGGCTGCGAATATGCTCTTCAACGACGGCAGCATTCGACGGATTCGCCTCCCGTGCTCGTCGCGCGCTGGAGCTTTTTCCAACGATTCGATCGATAACCCCTTTCTCAACAGCGAGCTGGAGCAGGGAGTCGGAATTGGCATCGATGATGCCTGCCTGGGTCCCAGCTATTGGCGTCCGGCAGTCGATATCGATCGCGTGAAGTGAAATCTCGGCCCAGTTGATACAACAGTCAGCGCACAGCCCCATCTCGGGCAGCCTGCCCGACGAGGAAGTTGACCCGAGTAGTCATCCATCTACAATGCAATCTCCGCTATTCCCCTGGTCTTAGGTTGCAATTGCCATGCCGCGTTGGTTAGCTGCTATACCCGTGTACAACGAGGTCGCATCCGTCCGAAACGTTTTGGATGAGGTGACGAAGTACGCCCCCAACGTGCTGGCCATCGACGATGGTTCGAGCGACGGCACCTCCGAGTTGCTCGACCGGCGCGAGGACGTGACGGTTCTGCATCACCCGAAAAATCTCGGGTACGGGGCGGCCCTTCGCACGGCGTTTCAGTACGCCATCGACGAGAGGTACGAAATCCTGGTCACGCTGGATTGCGATGGTCAGCATCAGCCCAAGCGAATTCCCCGTTTCGTCGCTGCCTGCAAGAATGCGGACATCGTGTCGGGTTCCCGGTATTTGAAGACCTACGAAGGGGACAGCGCGCCCCCTGCCGAGCGACTCTTTATCAATCGCACGATCACCAAGCGTCTCAACGACACCTTTGGTTGGAACCTGACCGACACCTTTTGCGGATTCAAAGCCTATCGCGTCTCGGCGCTGGAGCAGCTTCGGATCACCGTCGACGGCTATGCGATGCCTCTCGAGCTGTGGGTACAAGCCGCGTACCTTGGGTTGCGAATCATCGAGGTTCCGGTCCCTCTCATCTATCTGGATTTGTCGCGTTCGTTTGGCGGTTCGCTGGACGACGGCGGCATCCGACTGCAGCATTACAACTCGGTGATCGACAAGAGCGTCCAGGAGATGCTCGACCGAGGCTATGTCTTGCCCACGCCCGCAACGGTTTGTCGTGGAGAGTGTTGCTAGTGACCGAATCGGTCCTAGGCGGTGTGGAGCCGGTCCGGGCGCCCCGAGGAAACAACCTCGCAGCCATCGCTCCCCCTCGCGATGCCATCGCTGAGCTGTTGAATGCCAATCATGCTTTCTGGTCTTCGGGGGAAGTGCCATCATGGATTCGAGATCTGCGCGGGGCGGCGCGCCGTCAACTCGCGCCGGTGGCGCGCGAGTACACGAACTCCTATCTTTCCGGACCTCTCGTCCCCGAATCGGAGCTGCGGGAGAATCGCACCTGGATCGTCGGGGGCCATCAACCCGAACTCTTTCATCCAGGCGTCTGGTTCAAAAATATCTTGATCGATCGACTCGCCAAGGAAACCGCCAGTGTCGGACTTCATGCGATTGTCGATCATGACTTGCTCCGAACCGCAACTCTCCGGGTCCCCACGCGAGACACTCAGCGTCATATCGCTCACGCCACGTTGATTCCGTTGCCCCTGGCCAAGCCATCCACGCCCGACGCCCTGCTCCCATGGAATGCGTGGCAAGTCGACGGCTCGAAAATCGATCGGGTCTGCGACGAGATCCAGCGCGCACTCGGTTCGGTGGGGATTCAGAAATCGATGGCCTCCGACTTCTTTCATCAGCTCGGCAACGTAGACCAATCCATCAATGCCGCAGTGGCCCTCTCGCAAGTGCGCCATCGCATGGAACGTCGACATGGAGTCGGGAACTGGGAATTCCCGATCTCCCATTTGTGCGGAACGGCTGCGTGGCGGACGTTTGTCGCTCATTGCGTCTCCCACGCGAAGGAACTCAACCACACCTACAACACGTGCCTCGAGGAATACCGAGCCGGTGCAGGGATCACCAATCCAGCCCAACCCGTCCCGCGACTGGGTCGCCAAGGAGAATGGGTTGAACTTCCGTTTTGGATTCGCCTGCCGGGACAATTCACGCGGTATCGCATGTGGGTGGAGTTCACGGGATCGCGATGCCGTGTGGCGATCGATCCAGGCAATGACGGTACCGTGATCGACTGGAATGATCGATTCTGGGACGCATCCTGGGTTGTCTGGCCTCGAGCGCTAATGACGACCCTGTTCCTCAGGGTCTTCGTCGCGGACGTGTTCGTCCATGGAATTGGGGGAGGCCAATACGATCGCCTGACCGATACGATCATCGAACGGTTTCTGCGGCTGAAGCCCCCAGGATTCGTGACCTGTACCGCCACGCTATGGCTCGAGTTTCCCCATGCGGACCGATGTTCCGACGATCAACTGGCAGCACAAGGCGCAAGCCTGGAACGAGAACGGCAACGCCTCCGTTCAGCCCCCGAACACTATCTGGCATGGAACCAGCCCGATGAAAAGAACCTTTGGGAAGAGCATCAACGGCTGCGCAGTG
The DNA here is from genome assembly GCA_046342615.1 of Planctomycetota bacterium. Lineage (GTDB taxonomy): Bacteria > Planctomycetota > Planctomycetia > Pirellulales > Pirellulaceae > JBKCUI01. The sequence continues at coordinate 30,743 of JBKDPB010000009.1, forward strand.
CGATTCCACCCCGAGGTCAGAAGAAAGCTTGGCATGTCGCCATGACAAGCCTCAAGAGCAAGATCTCGGCTGCCGTCGAATCCCACCGTCGCGATTGGGACCATCGCAAAAATGCGCTCGAAGCCCGAGTGCTCGAGCAGAGGATCCTGCAATCGCGGGAGTTCTCCTACGTCCTGTTCGAGGAATCCGACCTTTTCGCCCGACTTCTGACACTCGCCAAATGCTAGCTGTTAAGCGGCGCGGTCTGGGAGGACGGGCAAGGCTGTGATCGCTCAGTTGCCTTTTCCGATCAAAGGGTTGGCTTCAAAATGCCGATGACGGACTAGGGAATGCGCCCTTGCACACTCGAGTGCCGGAAACGCGGGGGCACGGAGTCGTCCTGTGTGGAAAAGGTGGGAAGTTCATGCGACAACATCTCAATCGACGGCGGGTGACACCAGGGATTCGCTTGGTAGCTGGGTTGATGCTTCTAGCCATATCCGGCCCAACCGGCATGGCGAGCACTTGGGCTCACAAGATGTTCGCGAACACGCATCATGACTTTGGCACCGTCAGCCGGAACGCCAAGACCGAATACGCCTTTGTCCTTGAGAATTGCTACGAGGAAGACGTACACATCGCTGGCGTGCGCAGCAGTTGCGGTTGCACTACGCCGGTCGTCACCAAATCGACTTTGAAGTCTTGGGAGAAGGGAGAAATTCTCGCCAAGTTCAATACCCGAACGTTTCTTGGAACCAAGAGCGCCATGATCACGGTCATCATCGACCGCCCTTACTACGCCGAGGTTCAACTGACGGTGGGCGGTACGATTCGCTCCGATATCTCGGTTGATCCCGGTGAAATCCGGTTCGGCGAGACGGAGGTCGGGGCGGACAAAACCGTCGACTTGCGAATCGCGTACACGGGTCCGAAGAATTGGAAGATTGTGGATGTGCGAGGAAACTCCGATGCATTGGAAGTCCGGTTGGATTCCCCCACGCGTCAGCCCAATTACGTGGTCTACAACATGCGCGTCAAACTCAAACCCACGACCGTTCCAGGCGACTTTCAAGAGGAATTGGTGGTGGTCACCAACGACGAGAACGAAACGGAGAGTCAGTTCACGCTTCCCATCTCGGCCCGCATTCTTCCTCCTGTGACCGTGACTCCGGACAAGATCCTCTTGGGGGACATCAAGAAGGGGGAGTTCAAGCAGCAACGATTGGTGGTGAAGGCCAAAAAACCCTTCGGGATTTCCAAGATCGATTGCGAGGACAAGCGGTTTGAGTTCCAGATCCCGAGCGAAGAAAAAACGGTGCACGTGCTGCAGTTCACCTTCCGTGGCGAGTACGACACCCCGGAGGGCCGAAGCGTTCACCAAAAGGTCTTGATCGAGACCACCACCGGCGAAATCGTTGAAACCGTCGTGACCGGACGGGTCCTGGAATAGCGATTCCGCGCGAAGCTGGGCGCGGGAAAACTCCTACTTCCCTTCTGTAGCCCCCACCTTTTTTCGCAAAAGTAATCTTTGTCTCCCGTTCTCCTCAGACATCGTGTGCTAGCGTCGAGATAGCGGATTGGGTCCAGCACATTGAGCTTGGGGGGTCCGCTTCGGTCCGAATCGGGTTGCTCGGTTCGGTTGCCTCGATGCGGAAACAGACGACATGAGTGACGTTTACAGCATTCCCCACAACGAACTGCCTCGCTTCAAGACGCGTCTGCCAGCCCAACTTCTCGCGGGCTGTTTGCAAGTCGTTCCGGCCGCACTTTTTCTGGCGTTTATGGTCCGCCAATCGAGCGACGACGATGCCATTTTCATTTGGATGGGTGCCTTCTTTTTCGTTGCGAGTCTTTTTTCCTGGTTCATGGTTTGGCATCGAAATACGGAGCGGGTTTCGCGGCAACATTTATTCGGTCGCCTGGTTCTGGGCTCGGCCGTTGCGTGGGGTTGCTCGCTGGTTTTGTTAGGGTGCTTGAGCATGACGCCACTGTACTTCGGACGCGCCAATGGCGATGGATCGAACGGAACCGCGGAATGCATCTTGATGGTGGTGATGTTTGCGTTCACATTTACGCCGCTGGTGGTCATGTTGGCAACCCTGACTTCCTTCCTTGCGAGCCGATTGCATCATTACCCTTGCGGAAGTCGATCTGTTCACTGAATGGAATGAACGAAGCCAGCCATTGAGGTCCATGATCATGCCCCATCCATTCCTAGCTATTACCCTGGTTATCCTGGCTGCGGCGATGCTGACCGGTTGCGAGCGCGACAGCGCTCTCTCGAGAGATGTCGTCCGGCACTTCGAGCGAAATGGCATTCCAATCGAGCCGGTCAAGGTGCATCAAAAAGCGTGGTCGCGCAGTGGCTGCGTGGTTGCGGAACATCTACCGGACCAGGTGACAAAGATCGTCGACTCATTCCAGCTTCGTTCGATCGCACCCGGGACGAACGAGGAGATTGGATTGAAGTTTCATTTACAAAACCACTCGGATGTGAAAATCGCATCATGGGCGGAAGCCTGGGGATTGACCGGCCGGCCTAAAGCGTTTGGTCTCCGCGATGGAGGTCAATTCGAGTATTTCTACCTTGTGGTTGCCAACGATGGTTTCGTGTACTTGCTTGCAGAGTACGCCTACGGTTGAGTTGCTTAGGCATCAGAAAGAGAGATCGACTCCATGAAGTACTTTCGCGTATTGGTTCTCGGCGAACATTTCAAACTGAACTGGGCAGGCACGATTTGCTACAAGGGTTTCTATGTGACGCGCTATGTTGCCGAAGAAACCGCCGAGGAGGCATCCATCGCTGCGATCGCAGCCGTGCAAGCCGAGGATAAACTCGAAGGCCTCATCTTGAACTCCGAGGACGATCCTCCGCGGCTTCTCGTCGACGAACTTGAGGAAGTCTCGGAGGCCGACTTTCCGGCAGCCCAACCCGGGTATGTCTTCTTTGAAGACGAATCCCAGAGCCCAACGGACTGCCTCTACCCGAACTAGGTGGCGCGAGCGTTGGCAAGCCATCACCGACGACAATCGCAACGAGTTAGGGGGGGGTTGGCCGCACGATGTTGTATCGAATGCAGAAATCTCTTCCAAATCTGAGAGCCAGCGGTGCCCTCTGGACGTTCCGTCGCGTTAGGCGAGCCACTCTTGGATGACGCGGCCGTGAACGTCCGTCAACCGAAAATCTCGGCCTGCAAACCGGTACGTCAGCTTGGTGTGATCAAATCCCATCAGATGCAACATCGTGGCGTGCAGATCGTGCACATGGACTCGATTTTCGACTGCCTTGAACCCGAGCTCGTCGGTCGATCCGTAGGCTTGACCGCCGCGCACACCGCCACCCGCTAACCAGATCGTGAACCCATAGTGGTTGTGGTCTCGGCCGCTGATTGTTCCTTCGTTCGCACCCTTCTGAGGCATCTCCACCGTCGGCGTCCGACCGAATTCGCCTCCCCACAGCACCAAGGTCTCATCGAGCAAACCTCGCTGTTGCAAGTCGGTCAGCAGTGCCGAGATCCCTTGGTCGCATTCGCCCGCAAGCTTGCGGTGGCCATCGAAGATATGGTCGTGATTGTCCCAGGGCTGACCCGCGCCATGCCATAACTGCACCACGCGAACCCCGCGTTCGATCAACCGTCGGGCGATCAACATCTGCCGCGCCTGGACTCCTGGACCGTACATGTCGAGCACATGCCTGGGTTCGCGCGAGACATCGAAGACATCGAGCGCTTCCTCCTGCATTCGATAAGCCAGTTCCATCGACTGGATGCGTGCCTCAAGCATCGGATCATGAGGCCGGGCTCGAACATGCTCGCCGTTCAGCTTTTGGATCAGATCCAGCTCGCGGCGTTGCGCAGATCGACCCAGCTTGCGATTGACGACATACTCGACCAGCCGATCGACACTCTCGTGCTTCGAGTCGATGTAGGTCCCTTGATAGATCCCCGGCAGGAATCCGGCTTGCCAATTCTGCGACTCCTGAATGGGATACCCGCCCGGACACATGGAGATGAAGGCTGGCAAGTTCTGGTTTTCGGTCCCAAGACCATAGGTGAGCCACGATCCGACGCTCGGTCGCACCAACCGCGACTCGCCGGTATTCATCAGCAAGAGCGACGGCTCGTGATTTGGAACATCGGCATGCATTGAGCGAACGACACACATCTTGTCGGCGTGCGCTGAAGCAGTCTTTTCGAATAGCTCGCTGGCCTCGAGTCCGGATTGGCCATATTTTTGAAACTTGAAGATCGACGGATAGACGTTGCCCGTCGGTCGCTCTGTGCGAGGCGCACCGCCGCTGATTTCTTGGCCGGCGTACTTTTCCATCGCTGGCTTGGGATCCCAGGTATCGATATGGGAAGGGCCGCCGTTCGCAAAGATATGGATGAGATGTTTGGCTTTGGCCGGGAAGTGGGGCTGCTTGGGAAGAAGCGGGTTAGGCGCTGATTCGCCTGCCAGCAATTCCCCCATCAAGCCCGGCAAAGCCAGAGCCCCCAACCCCATGCCACAACGATGCAGCATCTCCCGGCGCGTCCAACGCATGTTCCGCGAGGCATCGTTCGGCGATCGCATGGCTGCATCCTTCTCCGGTGTCCAAAAAACGTCAATCGATAAAACAGAACTCGTTGGTCAAGAGCAAGGCCTGGGCCGCTTGTTCCCACACGGACAAAACTCGAGGTTGCTGGGAGCTGAAGTGGCGTTCGCTGTTGGCCCGAACCTGGCTCTCGTCGCTGGATACGATGCGCACTTTCCACTCGAAGGTGTCGTTGCTGCTGTCGCCGAGGCTGTCGGTCGCGAAATCGATGGTATCTCCAGGCTGGACGGCGATATCGTCGACTCGCGTTTCCGTTTCTCCGTTTGCGACGGTCCATTGCCCTACCTTAACCGAACCGCGCACGATGATCGAGCCGCGCACGCCATTACCTTGATCGCTCGGATGTTTCAGCATCCCGCGAACTCGAAGAGTCCCCTCGGACGCAGCCGTCCAACGCCGCACCACCGTTTGATCGCGTCCTGCGCCCGGATGACCTTGGCTGGCGGACAGCAACGCCCAACCGAGCTCGGGGTCCGGTAGCTCATCCTTCATCCCTTGCCATCGATTGTTGATGAATCGAGGCAGCGGTCGAAAACTTTCGATGCACCCCGATTCGGGATCGACAGTTGCGATCCCATAGGACCATTGATTCTCCGGTGCGGCGGGCAATCGGAGATCGTTGGCCTCGATCAACTCCGCAACCCAAGCCCGCTCCTGTTCGGTGCAGCGGCGAGCAAGCAGTTGTTCGAACAAGTAATCGATGCCGGCATCGCGACCGCGCTGACTTGCATCGTGAGCAATCCCTTCGAGCATGCTCATGACCATCTCGCTGTTGAAGAGCACCAGCCCTTGTTGCGGCACCGTAGTCTGGGATCGCTGCGGCACATGCACATCGGGAGTCGCAAAGTCGAACGAGCGGAACAATTGAGGCAAGTTCTGGCGGTCGATGTAGGCGTAGAGCGTGCGACGGTTGGGAAACGGAGGGGTCGTGATCAGCACGCTTTTTCCTCCAACCGCTCGGTCCAAGCGGCCCGTCGCCTGGAGCATGGCATCGCGGTAGGACTCGAAATCCATCCGTTTGCGATTGGCTCGCCACAAGAGCCGATTCTCGGGATCGATCGCGAAGGCCTCTTCCCGATGCTCGCTCCGCTGGCGATAGGTTTTCAACATCACGATGCGACGAATCAGTTGCTTGGTGCTCCATCCTTTCTGCATGAGATCCCAGGCCAAGGCATCGAGCACAAACTGCTGCACCGGAGATTCGGTCCGCAAACCGAAATCGCTCGGAGTATCCACCAGATGGGATCCGTAAATCCAGCCCCAAACGCGATTGACCCAAACCCGCGCCGTCAGCGGATTGCGAGAACTGGCGATCGCATCGGCCATTTCCAGCCGACCGCTGGCGGTTTTCATTTCAATCGGTGCCTCGGGATGGAGGAAGGCGATGAAACGGCGGGGAACTTCAGGGCCATGGTTCCCAGGGTTGCCTCGCAACAGGATACGAGTGACGCCCTGTTCCGAGCGATCGACCAGCCGCATCGGGGATGGATCGCCACCCGGTTCGTCGCTCTCCATAAAGGCACCCGCAAGCGAATAGTAATCAGCCATGCTGACCGGATCGAACTTGTGATCGTGGCATCGCGCGCAATTCGCGGTGATTCCCAGCACACCTCGCGTCACAACGTCGATGCGATCATCGACGATGTCATGTTTGTTGTTGAGGAACCGGCGTCCGAGCGTCAGCATCCCCATCGCATCGAGATGGCCCGCTGCATTCTCCGGATCGAGCCGGTCGCCGACCAATTGATAGCGAAGGAACTGGTCGTACGGCAGATCCTGCTGAAAGGAGCGGATCAACCAATCCCGGTATCGGTACGCATGGGCGTATTCGCGATCCTCCTGAAACACATATCCCTTATTGTCGGCATAGCGCATGACATCCATCCATCGCCGCGCCATCCTCTCTCCAAAATGTGGCGACTGCAACAATCCATCGACCAACTCGGCATACCAATCCGAGGATGGATTGTGAACGACCGCCTCGATTTCCGCGAACGTGGGGGGCAACCCCAGCAGATCGTAATACAGCCTCTTTACCAGCGCCCGTCGATCGGCTTCGTCGGCCAGAGACAGATTCGCCTGCTGAAGCCGCATGGCAACCGAGATATCGATCGGATCCCAGCCGTCGTGCTTGGGTTGAGCTTCGAGGGTCGGCGGTTGGGCGAGGGGTTGATACGCCCAATGCTTGGCCGCCATCGCCATCGGATCGCGGGATGGTTTTGGTTTCTCGGCATCCAGGTCAGGCCGCGGATCGACCGCTCCCTCCGCGATCCATCGTTTCAAATCCTCGATCTGCTCCTGAGGCAGCTTGCCATCGGGGGGCATTTGCAAGTTCGCGTCCCCGTATTCGACGGCCCGAATCAAAAGGCTTTGATCGACCGCCCCCGGCACCAAGGCAGTCCCCATCGTTCCGCCCCGGCGTATTGCGGAGGGGGAATCGAGGCTCAACTGTCCGCCGAGATCCGAGGCCGAACCGCTATGGCACTCGTAACAACGTTCGACCAGGACCGGTCGGATTTTGGCCTCGAAAAAGTCGATTTTGGGGTCTTGCCCTGTCCCTGTCGAGAAGCAGCCCGCCACCGCAAAAAACCATACGATGCCCCGCCCGAGGAGGTTTCGAGGACATTGCCGATCTGCTGCCCCTGCGTTCAACAAGGCACCTTGGGATAAATAGGGGGAGAGAAAATAGGAGGGTGAGGGAGGCGGGTGGCTGAACCAGCCAGTCGAACTCGACTTCTCTAGTATACCTGCCGAAGCGGAAAAGACACAACCTTGGCGGCCGGCTCGGGAGATCTATCCCGAAGCCCCGTCATGCGTTACATTCCCAGGCAAGATCAAGTCGCTGTGGCGAAATGGCAGACGCATTGGACTTAAAATCCAAGGACCCTTTAACAGGTCGTGTGGGTTCGACTCCCACCAGCGACACTCGTCCCCCGGGCGTTTTTCGGGGAATCGATCGTGACTTGCACCCTCCGACAACGTATAGTTTTCTGAAGAGACGTCGGTAACCGCCACGAGGCAAATCGCTTCGCACGCGGCTATTGCAACCTATTCACTGTCGGCTCCCCATGCTCCGCATCGCCCTCATCCTCCAAGTCATTGTTGGCCTCATCGTAGGTCCGAACGGCTGTTGCTGCACGGTGCACCGCATCGCGGGACTATTCCATCGCGGCGGAGATGCTCACACGGGTTCGTGCTGCAATATGGATCCCGCAGAACCTCAGGACATCGAATCATGCTGTTCCCTCGGTTGCTGCGAGACCGAAGACGATGTGCGGCAGAACGCTCCGCGTTTACTGCCATCGTCCGACTTCTGTTGTTCCCAGCCCAACTCCTGCTTATGCGTCGCAGCGATACGACCAAGCATTCATCGCCTATCCTTGGATATCGACCTGAGCCGCACGCTGACCGACCATGGACCGTTGGTTGAGTGGCGGGCTACCGAGCTTGGAAATACGCTCGTTCTCAAGGGCACATCGCATCGCATCGGTTTCTGCGCGTTGGACCAACCGGGTCGCGCGTGCGCCGTGGCGTATCAGCGATGGAATTGCTGATCGCTTCTCGGACCGTTCGTTGATTCGATCGACCCTGCTTGGCTGGTATGCCAACCTGGATGGACCAGGTCCCCATGGTGTGGGTAGGGAAAGAAACCAGTTGCTCGACGTCCGCGCAGCTGATTTCGACAAATGGAAGTGTTCGATAGTTGTGATTTCATTCCTAAAGGAAAACGACAATGAAGAATTTCTCAAATGTTTTTGCGTTGGTTGCTCTGGTCGGTGCGGTAGCTGCCATTGCAGGTGCCGCCAGCTTGACCGGCTTCAACGTTTCGAAAAACACGACTCCCGCATTGACGACAATGTCGTCGAGCGATTGCGGTCCTTGTTGTGTCGATGGAACCTGCTGCATGGAGACGGGCGTTTGCCCGTGCGAGACCTGCACGTGCAAATGCTGCGGCCAGAATGGTTGCTGCGTACGCACCGGCGAGGGCAAAGCCGTAGCTGCCAAGACCTCTTGCTGCGAAAGCAAAGCCGTAGCTGCCAAGAGCTCGTGCTGTGAAAGCAAGGCGATTACCGTCGCTGCCAAGGGAGCCTCCTGCTGCGAAGGCAAAGATGCCGAATGCAGCGTGGGCAAGGTTGTTGCTGCCGTTGCCAAAACGGATTGCTGCGAAGGCAAGGACGAAGCTTGCTGCCAAGGCAAGGACGGAGCTTGCTGCGAAGGCAAGGACGGCGAATGCTCCGAAGGCAAGGTGGTTACTGTATCCGCCAAGGGTGAGTGCTGCGAAGGCAAAGATGGAGCTTGCTGCGAAGGTTCTGAATGCCCATCGGAATCCACCAGCTCCGATAAATAGCAGCGCGGCAACCCGCAGATAACTTGATTTCATGAGACGACCCGGGATGACCGGGTCGTTTCTTTTTCGTTGAGCCCACCAGAAGATAGGGAACGCGGGCTGCCAAGAAGAACGGCTTGGCCGCTAAGATGCGGGCGTGTGCTTTTTGGGTTTGTAGATTTCGGTCGCGGTGCCGAAATGCACTTCACCCGCGTTCATCAAGGTCTCGCTGAGCGTGGGGTGAGGGTGGATCGACTCGGTGACATCGCGCACTTCACATCCCATTTCGATCGCAAGAACCGCTTCTGCGATCAATTCCCCGGCTCCAGAACCGACGATACCGCATCCGAGAACACGGTGGGTAGCAGGATCGACGAGCCATTTGGTGAGTCCATCGGTCCGGCCCAAGGCTTGAGCTCGTCCGCTGGCTGCCCACGGATAAGTATCGACTTCGTAGGGGATTCCCTCTTTCTTGGCGCGCTCCTCGGTGAGTCCGGCCCATGCGATCTCCGGATCGGTAAAGACCACGGCAGGGATCGCATGCTTGTCGAAGGTCACGTTGCGACCGAGGATGACTTCGATCGCGACCTTGGCTTCATGGCTGGCTTTGTGAGCGAGCATCGGTTCGCCCGCAACATCTCCGATGGCGAAGATGTGAGGATCTGCGGTCCGCTGCTGTTTATCGCACAGAGCAAAACCCCGTTCGTTGAGTTGCACGGAGGTGTTTTCGAGGCCGATGTCGCGGCTGTTGGGGCGCCGACCGACACTGACCAACACGCGATCGAACCGCTCGTGACCAAATTTGCCGGGACCTTCGAAAGTAACCTCGACTTGGCCGTCGATTTCAGCGACCGATCCGACCTTGGTGTTCAGGTAGATGCGATTGTCGAACAAGGTCTTCAATCGCTTTTGTAGGGGGACGACCAAATCGCGATCCGCGCCCGGGAGAAGACCATCGGTCCACTCCACGACGCTGACCTTGGAACCGAGGTGAGCGTAGACCGTTCCCATTTCCAGACCGATGTATCCACCACCGATCACCAGCAATCGCTCGGGAATATCGGTCAATTGCAAGGCTCCCGTCGAGTCCATCACCCGCGTGGATCCGACTTGAAAACTCGGTGGCATGGCAGGGATGCTGCCGGTCGCCAGGACGCAATGGTCGAACGTCAGCTTGCCTCCTTCGGGGATGCTGGAGTCGTTTCCTTCGAGGATGAGGGTGGTGGGGTTTTCGAAGCGGGCCCGAGCTCGGATAACTTTGACGTTGCGGCGTTTGGCCAGTTGCGCCAAACCACCGGTCAGCGTCTCGATAACTTTATCTTTCCGCGCACGAACCTTGTTGATATCGATCTTGGGCGCGGGGTATTCGATGCCCCAGCCTTCGGTCAGCTCGTGTGCTTCCTCAATCACCTTAGCGACGTGAAGAAGAGCCTTCGAAGGAATGCAGCCTCGCAGCAAACATGTCCCTCCGAGCTTTGGTTCGGATTCGACGATCGCAACCTCGAGACCTTCGTCAGCCGCGAGGAATGCAGCGGCGTATCCACCGGGACCGCCGCCCAAGACCACAACAGGTACGTGCATGGTTTTTTACCGAGACAAGAATTCGACGACGATGTTGGCGTTCACTGGCAGCGAGATGTCGCTGGGACCAGGTTGACCGAGCATCGTGGCTTTGAGCCCCTCGGTATCGAGAGCCACCCAGTCAAGCGGAGTTGGCGTATTGTTGGCGATGATTCCCCGGTAGAGGTTTCGGATCGCTTCATTTCCACGCACTTCGATGATATCACCAGGGCGAAGCATGAATGAAGGGCTGCTCACTTTGACGCCGTTGACCTTGAAGTGGCCGTGAACGATCCCTTGGCGGGCCTGAGGACGAGTCTTAGCCAAACCGATGCGGCGCACGACGTTGTCGAGTCGGCGTTCGCACATCAGCAGGAGCGTCTCACCGGTATTTCCCTTCTTGCGGACGGCGTCATCGAAGTAGCGACGCAATTGTCGTTCGCCGAGTCCGTAGTAGTACTTGATCTTTTGCTTTTCTGCGAGGGCCGTGCCGTAGTTGCTGGTTCGGCGGCTGCGGGGGTGCATCCCAGGAGGATTCTCACTTCGCTTTTCATAGGCGCGAACGCAACCCGCGCTTTCATACAACAGGGCGCCGAAGCGTCGATTGACGCGCGCCTTGGGACCGGTATACCGTGCCATGTGATCCGTGCTCCTGAGTCGCCCAGTGGGCACGCGACTCGCATTCATGGTTGTAGGCAGGGCCCAGTCCTGCGTGTCCCGTCAGCGGCACCCGGCGACTCAGCCAGGGGATGCGGGACCCTATTTTGGAATTTCAGGGAAATTATGGGAAAAGTCGCTGATCCAACAACCCCAAAAAGGTTGGGAAAACGGCAAACTGCCGTTCTGAACGCCTGGATTTCGCCCTGAGCGGTGCAACGCATCGCGGCTCATGATTCGTACGCAGCCGCCCGTCGTCGATCCGCCGCGGCGGAAAGGGTCTCTCTCGATCAGATGAGATTTGCCGGACGGCTTGCACCGTGCCCCTTTCTTTTTTTCATGGGCTCTCAGGGGAACAACCGCAATTGCGTCAGCTTGTCGCCCGCGACCATCGCCTCCTCATTCGCAACGCATTGGTTCAAGGTAGGCAGGGGAGACAAGTCCGTCCGACGTGCACAGATCCGCTGGTGCAAGGCATGAACGAGCGCCGGCGCGAAGGCGTCGTCGGGAGCGTGTGTAAAGATCCAAGGTTGCAATCCTTGACCGATCCAGTCTGCGATCCGATCGGCCCACTCGTCCCAGTAGGTTGAAACCTCCTGCACATCATTGCGACCGATCAGGCGCACCATGGGTCGCGTTGCCGTCGTCTCCACCCGCAGCGGTACTTTCGGTTTCCGTTCCTGCGAAACCGCTTCGGCATCGTCCGAAGGGGCCATCGCGTTCAAGGGGCGGGAATCGAAAATCACCCGATCGATTCCGAGGTTCTCCAGGAGCCGATTCAACCTGCTTTCCCAGACATCGCCATCGAACCAATCCCGATGCCGGACCTCGACAGCCCAGGGCCAATCCCGCGGCAGTTGCTCGAGGAATTGCGCGAGTTGCGGAAGCGACCGCGAGGAAAAGGATGGAGCCAGCTGCAAGAACGACGGACCGAGTCGTCCCGCCTCCCTCAAGATCTCGAGCCTGGAAACCATTCCTTCGCCAGCGCCTCGCAGTTGCAAAGCTGGTGGTCATGCGAAATGCTGCGCGGAAACTTGAAGCAGAACTGAAATCCATCGGCAGAGTGATCGGCCCACTTGCGAAACACCTCTGGCCCGGGAACCGAATAGAAGGTGCTGTTTCCTTCGACGGTCGGCATCAGGCGACTGTACCACGACAGAAAACTCTCCGAAGGGGTGCCGGGTGGATAGATCTGCCCCGTCCACTCCTTGCAGCCCCATACGGGACAGCCGATCCGGTACGGCCATGAGTCCCAGGCTGCAGCGAGTCTTGGAGTTGGAACGCTCTTGCTCAATCGCTTGCCCATATCTCGTCCATCACGATCGCCGAGAGGCTGAATTTGCCATCCATGATAACGCCATGAAGGTCTTCGGGGATCGCAAACGCCCAAATCGTTCCTGAGGGTTCACTTCGGTTCTGCGACTTGCGGGTTTAGTCGGGATTGAAGCCAGGTTTCCTGCGATCATCGGTATCTCCGGTCGCCGATGGGAGGATCATGGCCCAAGCTTCGTTTTTGATCAACCATAGCGAGAAAAACGCGACGGCAATCGGCCAGTTCAGATCGAATTGGAAATACCATGCAGCCCATGCATATGCAAAAAACGCGACAGCTGAACCAAAGACGATGGCCATGTAAGCGTAGGCATACGGTCGCATTTTCGCGTACGTTGCGTCATCGACTTGGTCCGAGATGCTCGGTAGCACGCATCGTCGAACCGTGTATTTCCAGATCGCCAATGCGAGCAGCAAACCTATCGCGGTGATCCAATAGGCGTTTTCGGAAACATACGGTCGGATCACGGAGGTGGCAATCAGCGAGAGAACGAGGAACGCAGCGATGAGGAAGGAGGCGATGAATCGGTGCGAATTCCTCGGATGAGCCATGCAATCAACTCGATTTTGCGTTACTCGCCAAAAGGGGTCAGGCCGGTGATCGGTGACTTGGGTAGATACCTTTTGGTCTCGTCTTCGATTTGATCGGTACTGTTGCTGACGCGATATTGGAATTCTTGCTCCTGGAAGTGAACGTTTGTCTTGGGATCGATAAACTCGATGCGCGTCACCAGCGTCAAGCCACCTGAAGGGCTCTGGTTGTCGCTGCGGCGATGAAAGTACTCGATCATGTAAGGAAAGTATGGTAGGTTCGCCGATCGGCTGAGGGTCAGTCGCACTTCGGAGGGCAGGTTCCCCAACGGGTCACCCATGAGGACGTTCTCATCATCGATCGGTGCATTGCCGACCAGTTTGGGCGGTACCGTTCGTATGCGACCGACGAGTTGCCATACATCGACCCCCGCCAGCTTTCCTCCCACCGCCTTGTACCAGTTGTACCGGTGATAAAGCGCTCGCAACAAATCCGCTTGGCCTCCCACCGCCAGGACCAAATTCACCTCGGGTCTCGGATCGGAAACCTTCATGGCATAGGAAACGCTCTCTCGGACTTGGCGCAGATTCACTCGGCGAGGAGCCTCGTCGTTGCCAACTTGAGTCCACATCAATTCTCCGTCTGATACCTGTAGCAAGTCGAAGCTCGTCTCCCCGACGGCGACCCGCACGCTGTAGCGAAACTGGCCTGTCCCTTGGCCGGCGCCCTTGAAATCCCCGACCAGGACACACTGTTGACCATACGCTTTGGTGCTCTGTTGGATTTTGCAAGCAACCGGCGCTCCCCAAACGGCTTGTCGGACCGCCGCCAACACCAGCAAATTGGGATCGGTTGTCACGACGGTGATCTCGCTCTCCTTGGGATCGCTCTGTTTGCTGGCAATGCGAGTCTTGTCTGAGGGCTGGGCGTGCGCGAGTCCGCTGCCGAGTGGGAGGACGAGCGAAAGGGTGGTGAGAATCAGCAGCTTCAAGGCGAGCGACGGCAGTGCAGCATGCTGGGGCATGGGAGTTGCCGTGTGCCCGAGACCGGTCTCTTCGTTCCTCATCGTGTTGGCTTTCGAAATGCTGTCAAAAGCTTCTTTTGCTCGCCCAGTGGAGTTATGCGGGTTTTGTCAAAGAAACCAAATGCAAGGTGCCGAACATAGCTTTCAGGACGCGCCTCAGAATCCGCTTTTTGGGGCTCGCGTAGGGTTCGTATCCGCGCCGCGAGTGGATGTCCGTAGGGGTCCATGGCTCGACGCGGGATTGTAGAGTCCTCGTGAGGGTCAAGTCCAGGTGGAAAGAGTCGGTCGCAGTTGCCTGAAAACAAGGTTGGCTAGACCCAGTACATTCCAAGGGGAATCGCATGAAAAAGTTGACTTATTTGGGCGTGATGGCCGCTTTGGGTTTGGCTGTACCAGTCCTCGGTGGCGAACCCTCCCGTCGATTCAATATGCCTCCGGCCGCACGGCTGGCGGAACCAGGACCGATGGTTGGTGGTCCGGGACCTGGAGTATTGACGCCGGAAACGATTCCGGCACCGAGCATGGGTGGTGGGATGGGTGTCGCCGTTCCGACGACGCAGATCCTGTTCAACCAACCGCAAGCGATGAAGATTGCGTATGACGTCGTGGGCGACGGATCTTTCACGAGCGAATGCTTGATCGTCCCTGGGCGATTGGAGTTTGCTCAGGGTGGTATCTATCGGCTGAAGCTGACCGATATCGCTGGACGCGAAGGGGTGGAATTGTATCCCACGGTGGAAGTCGGGCTTGCGAACCCTCGCACGGCTGCCTACCTCGCCCACAATGCGATTTCGATCCAGTTCACCGAAGAGGATCTCGATCAAGCGTTGTCGGGCAACTTTGTCACCAAGGTCATTTACCTGCCCGATCCCGAGTTTCAGGGCGAAGTGATTTCGGGGATCGACACATTGGTCAGCACGCGGTTGGAACCCGGATTGGATCCGATCATTGAAGCGGACCGACGCGGTTCGATCCTGGCGATCGTGCGGTTAGGCAACAAGGACATCGAGTTGACGGGTGCCGCGTATGCCAACGGGGGTTACAACCAAGGCGTACCTGGCGGCGTCTACATGGACGGAGCGGGTGGATTCTGCGGGCCGGATGGTCAACCCATCGATCCTGCGAATGTACCGCCGAACATGGTCGCGGGCGTGACGGCTCCCCAGTACGGGATGACCTACAGTGGAACTCCGATCGGCCTACCTGGTCCTCCCCATATTCCATTGGGACATCCAGCCGGTTTGCAGAAGCATGTGATGCACAACAAGACGCACATGAACATTCCTGATCCGGTGGAGAAGATGAAGATCAACGTCAAGCACACTCCAGGCTTGAGCTATCCGCAGCCTCCGAGCCGAGTACGGATCCACGAGCAGAACATTCACCCAGGATATCCCGCAGGCCGTCCCGGCTTCTATCATGCGAGCCGCGTCGTCCCCCCGAACCAGTTCGGTGGTCCTCAAGGGCCGGTACCTGGGGCTGCAGGACCCGGTGGCGAGTACTGCCCGCCAGGCCAGATGCGTTAACCGTCTGTGCCCCGTTCGGGTCGCAGGTAAACCAATCCGCGTGGCGCGTCGTTCCCGACGCGCCACCCACAGGAGTGATGATTGTCCCGGTCGTGCTGGGACTTTTTTATTACCGCCAGTCATCGGTATCCGAAATGCTCCAGCGAGTTTCATTCCCAGCGTTGATCCTTGGTTGGCTGGCTGTCATTGCGATCTGCATCGTCGCGGCGGTGATCAACCCCGCGGCCCACGGTCAATCGCCCCGCGCGGCGTTTCCAACCGCGGGGCAACCGCTGCTCCATGATGACATGCCTCCGGGAGTCATCGGCTCGATTCAACTGCAGCACAAACCTCAACTGAGAGGTGTTTGGCAAGCGATTGAGGTCCGAGCGCCCGAGGGGGTTCAAGTCAACTTTGCCGAAGCCGGGCAATTCGCTCCCGACATTGCGTCGCCGGCCCGCGTCGCAGTTTTGGTCGGACCGGTGTACCGAATCCGACTGACGGGAATCCCAGGAGATCAGGACTTGGAGTTGTTCCCGACGATCGAAGTCATCGATCGCACTTGCCCGCCTGCCGAACGGGAGCATCGGTTTCCGATCCAGATCGTGATCGACGAGCAGGATCTCGCCGACGCAGCGCGAGGCGAGTTGGTGGTCCGGGTCGTCTACGTGGAGGACAACGAGATCGCCGAGCCGGTGAGCACCGCGGGATTGCCCCAGCGCGTCCTCGATGTGCGGCCCAATCAGAACGCGCTGCGCACCGCCGATTCTCTTGGACGGCCTGTCGCCATCCTGCGTATCGGTTCCCGCGTTCCGAACGTCTCCGAGGGCCAGGATTGGCTCCAATTCCTTTACGGCTGCCCTCCGTGGACGCCGCTCAAAGCCATCCCCAACAAACAACAACTGATCGACGAAGGGCGCTGGCCGATCACCGCCCAGTCCGGGTCCATTTCCGATCGCCGTTGAAAGTCTGCGGTTATGAACAAATTGTTGCGCCAAAGTAATCTTGCGATCGCTGGTCTGTGTTTGGCTTCGTCGCTCTCAGGCTGCGCGACGCAGATGCCGCGGATGCCGGGGGGATTGTTTAGCGACGACGCGATCGCTCAGCGACGAGCGAGTGCAGCCCAAACTCCGATCGCGCGCTCCCATGCTCTGAGCGAAGAAAAGCGACGAGGGGAGGGAATGGCCTCGGCAGCTCCAAGTCCTCACAACCCCAACGGCATTGCGCTCGCCTCCTTCAACCCAGCGGATTCCAACGGCGGAAATCCTCAGCCTCCACGGGGACCCGAGAGCTACTCGGTCCCGCGAGAACCGATCGGGATGCCGCCCCAGACGATCGACCCGACAACGCCGGTCGCCGGTTCACCCTATCGCCTTGCGGGATGGGGTCGTCCTGCTGCGGCCGTCCCAGGAGCGGTCTCGGCGGAGGGCGACTGCACCTCGTGCAAGCAAGGCAATCTCGGACATCGCTATCGTCCGTTGTTTCCGCAGATGCGAGGGTCCTGCGGTCCCGCTGGCGGCGGCGATTGCCCGCAAGCATGTGAAGTACCCTGCGGGCCGGAGTGCGAACCGACCGTCCGATGCGCCGATCCCCAAGAGTATATTTTCGATGGGGGTGACCGCGATCCCCAGGTTCGCCTTCGCGATGACATGACCCAGTCGGGACTCGATCCCGAGGATACGGTCATCCAGTACACAACCGCCAACGGTCAAACGTTGGTGCAGAGCGGATGTCGAGTTGCGATCTATGCTCCGCGCTTCGCGAGCGTTCGGAAGCGGACTGGACCGCAAACGGCGGAATTGGCGCTTCGGCCCCAAACGTCGATTCTGCCCGACGGTCCCGGCGTGATGCGAGAGCAACTGCCACCGGTCAGCATAATGAAGCCGGTTGGTCCAGTAGCGAAGGACGCGGTTCGCGTCGTCGAGGCATTCCGCGAACGTCAGCGGCCCATGCCATCCGAGATGATTCTTCCGATGGGTGTGCTGAGCGATGCCTTCAAGCCTTTCGAGGATCTCGACATCATTCGCCACGGCGACTTGCTCGGTACCGATCCAGCGAAGCTAGCGCTCGCGGCTGCCGCTGCCCGGGTTTGGTCCAACATCGACGAGTTGAAGGTATTGGTCGATGGCCAGGAGGCCGTGGTCGAGACCGATGTGAAACAAACCCAAGAAACCTACACCTACGAGTTCAAGGGTGCGAGGATCCGGCTGTGCAAAGTCGCCTCGGAGCAAATCGCCAGCCCCGGCGATGTGATCTCCTTCACCATTCGCTTCGACAACGTTGGCGATTCGCCGCTGAAGAACCTCGTCGTCTCCGATTCGCTCGCACCGCGGCTCGAGTATGTCGACGCCTCGCAGCAGTCGAGCATCCCGGCTTCCTTTTCGACGGTTCCCAACGAAGCGGGCTCGAAAATCCTGCGATGGGAATTCGAGAATGCGATCAAACCGGGCGAAGGTGGCATCGTCCGCTTCGATGCCAAGGTCCGGTAAACGCCGCTGCCAGGTTTGCACCGGTGGTGCGAGCCTTCGGGTTGGAACGGTAGCGAACATCGCAGCGCGCCCGCGCGCTTCATCGCCGGATGCTCGCGCATCTCGGCTTACAGACCAGCGACCAAAATCGTTCCAGTCACGCGCGGTTCTGTTTACTTGCTATAACCCTGCGACGAAACGGTCATAATCCTTGTGAAGAGTTGCGCCAGCGACTTCACCGAGTCGGACCGGAGCATGCTCATCTTGTAAACCCGACCCGCGACCCAGATCACGAGAGTGGTCGCTGCAGCCAGCAGAATCGCGCCGACGATCGGTTGCCAAATCGGGATGGTGATTCCGGTGCCAACTCGCAACACATTCATCATCGGTGCGCTCGGAGGGAACATCGAGAGGGTCAAGGCGACGGGACCGAGCGGATCGCGCACGGCGATGAACCATACCATCATCGGCAGCATCATGAAGAGCCAAACCGGCAGCAGCAAGCTCTGAGCTTCCTTGAGATCGCGCACCGAGGCTCCGATCATGATGAAGATGGAACTGAAAAACAGAACGCCCAGAATCTGGAACACGAGGAACCATGGGATCAGCGACAACGGCACGAGGTGCTGTAAATCGCGCTGCACCAGAATGATATATGCGCCCACGGCATAGAGAGCGCAGACCAGCAGCGATGCAGCGACATTGCCGATCAACTTTCCGGTCAACAGTTGAGTCGGCGAGACGGCGCCGAGAAGCACCTCGGAGATCCGTTGCGATTTTTCCTCCATCGCGCTTTCCAACATCGGTTGGGCTGCGAGAAAGATTACGAGGAACATGAGCATCATCATGCCAAACGGGGCAAACAAGGTTGCTAGATCGAAGTCTTTTTGCTTCGCCGTGACGGCCCCGTCGCCGCCCTCGGCCGCAGCCCCGCGTTCATACGGGGACGTGGGTACCAATGCGACAGGCAGATTGGCCAACTGGATTTTATAAGAATCCAATCCGAGGACCTTAAATCGCTCTTGTCGCACCGTGGCATCAACGATCGCCTGCATCCACTGCCTTGCCTCGGAGAGGGCGGCATCCTGGCTGACAAACCGCACCATTTCCGTGCTGTCGGGATCGAACAGGGACTCGGGGATCTCGACGAATGCGTACAACGAGCCGTTTCGGATCGCATCGCTCCAATCGAGTCGCGCTTGGTCATCGAGTGCTTTGACCTCTTGCAATTCAATCTTATACGGATCCGCAGCCATGCTCTGCGAAAACCCCCTGGCGGATCTGTTGGAATCGCTTTTGGGGTTGAGGAGCAGTTGATTGCGCTGCTCCGCCAACGCGATCAATTGGCGACCGATGCGACCGGTTCCATCCACCAGGCGAATGGTCCGTTCCCTGCCTCCGGTGATTTTGTTCAGGGTCGGCATCAAGATCAAACCGCCGAACATGAACACGGGCATGATCAAGAGCGTTGCCAAAAAGGCTCGCGTCCCTACCATCGCCATGAATTCTCGACGTGCGATCACCCAAATTTTGTTCATGACCTCTCGGCTCCTGGTTGACTGGTGGACGTCTCGGCGGACGGCTTGGCGATTCGAACGAAGATATCGTGCAGCCTCGGTCTGGCCGTTTCAAAATGCTCGACTTCCCCTTGCTCCAAGAGCGCGCGCAGAATGCCGTTTCGGGCTTCGAGCGATTGCATTCGGATCTCGGTGTAGGGGGAGCAATCAGCCATCGATTCGACCCCGGGAAGCCGCGATCGATCCGGTGCGATACCGCCTGCCAAACGGACTCGCAGCACCGGCTCCCCATACTGCGACTGGATCTCATTCATCGTCCCGTCGAGCACTTTGTTTCCCTTGTAGATCATGAAGATGCGATCGCACATTTGCTCCGCAACGTCCATGTCATGGGTGCTGAGCAGGACCGTGGTCCCTTCGTTCCGGAGATCGATAACCGCTTGTCTCAGCAGATCGAGATTGACCGGATCGAGCCCGCTGAAGGGTTCGTCCAGGATGACCAGTTCAGGTCGCGAGACGACCGCGGCGATGAATTGGATTTTTTGAGCCATCCCTTTGGAGAGCTGCTCGAGTTTCTTGTGCGACCAATCGGTTGCTCCCAGACGCTCCAGCCATCGATCGATATCTCGATCCGGATGGCGATTTCCTTTGAGCTGCGCGAAGAATCGGAGTACGTCGCGGACTTTCATCCGCAGATACAATCCTCGCTCCTCGGGCAAGTAGCCGACACGATCGTCCGCAGCATCTCCGGTGGGACGCCCCAAGACCTGGACTGTGCCCGAATCGGGCTTGAAAATCCTCAGGATCATCCGAAGGGTCGTGGTCTTGCCCGATCCGTTCGGTCCGATGATCCCCTGGATACTTCCAGTCGGTATGTGCAAATCCACGGATTGGACTGCGGTCTGAGAGCCGAATTTCTTGCTGACTCCCTGCAGCAATACGGCGGATGCATGCGATCCCATCAGGGACAAGCCTCATTCGAAGAAGATGTGTTTTGGTCAAGGGATCAGGGCACAAGTCCGTTCGGTTCCAGGCGCAGAATCTTGAAAAATTTTAGCGTCGGTCGCTCATTTCATGCACCATATCGACCAGTGCGATCACATTTTCGACAGGGGTCCCGGGCAGAATCCCATGCCCAAGGTTGAAGATGTGACCGACCCGTCCAGATGCCTGCGACAGGATGTACTGAACCTGTTCCCGGATGGTTGCAATGTTGGAGAAGAGCACTGTGGGATCGAGGTTTCCTTGCACGGCCCGATCCGAGCCCGCCATGTCCCAGCCGACATCCAGCGGCACGCGCCAATCCAATCCGACCACGGTTCGGGAGTCTCCGCGCAGCGATGCCACGAGCATCGGGTTGCCGGTCGCGAAATTGATCACGGGCACTTGGGGAACAATCGATTCAAGCAGACGGTGCATGTGGGGCAAAATGTGGATTCGATAGTCGTTGGGTGACAAACAGCCTGCCCACGAATCAAATAACTGGACCACTTGCGCTCCGGCGACGATCTGCGAATTCAAATACAAGGCGATCGACTCGACCAGCTTTTCCATGAGGACCTTCCACGCTGCGGGATCGCTGTACATCCATGTCTTGGTGTTGACGTAGTTTCTGGAAGAACCCCCCTCAATCATGTAGCTGGCGAGTGTGAACGGCGAGCCGGAAAAACCGATCACGGGGATATGGGGTGGCAAGGCCGCTCGCGTCTGGCGGACCGTTTCGGTCACAAAGTCGAGCGAATCGATTTGGGTAAGCGGTTGGACGCGATCCACTTCGGATGCGGTGCGGATCGGATTGTGGATGACAGGTCCGTCGCCTTGCGTGAACTCCAAGTGAAAACCCATGGGCTCCAAGATCGGCAGCAAATCGGAAAAGATGATGGCGGCATCGACTCCGAGTTTTTCAACGGCCGTCACCATGACTTCGGCGCACAGCGCCGGATTTTTCACCAATTCCAGAAAGCCGACCTTGTCCCGAACGGCCCGGTACTCCGCCATGTACCGGCCTGCTTGCCGCATCAACCATACCGGTGTCACACTTGTGGGCTGACGATAGCAGGCCTGCAGGAACGGGCTCGATGCGAGTGCCGTCCCCATCCGGTCGAGTTTCTGGGGAATTGCGTCAGCATGGGAGAATCGCTTGGCTTTCAAGATGCGATGGCATTTATCGGCGGCGGCTTGGACGAGGTGTCCCATCTTGTTGGGAGATGCTTCGATATCCACAGGCAGGCTCAGATGCTGAAGCATTTCCGAAGTTGTCGGTCCGATCGATGCGACCACCAAGCGATCCAGGGCGGTCCGCAACTCGCTCTCGCATTCCAGATCCGATGCCATGCGCATCAGATTCACCGCTTGGTGGGCGCTGGTCAGGAGCAAGCAATCCCGCTCGCCTCGGCACATGGCTCGGATATTCTCTTCGAGCGGTTGGGTATCCTCCGGGAATTCCCACTGGTAGACGCGGACGTTCACCACGCGAGCGCCGCGAGCTTCGAGCCCGGCAATCAGCGAATGATTGGTGACGCCGTATTCTTGCAAACCGATGGTCACATTCGCAACGGGAACGCTCTGGTCGACCAGCTGCAATACTTCGCGCCAGGTATTGGGTTCGGGGGCCCTATAGGTGGGTTGCATTCCCACCTCGCGCATGGCCGCTACGGGCTTGGGCCCGCGCGCGATGGTGATGATGTCGGACATCGCATCGAGCAGACGCTGTTTGTCGAGATGCTTTTCGACAGTTGCTAGAAAATGGCGGAATCCGACGCCGGTCAGGAAAATCACGACTCCGATTTCGCCGGTCATGATACGGTAGGCGAAATCGACCGCTTCTTTGTTGCGATCCAGCGGCACCTCGCGCATCGATGGGCTGACGAAGGGGGTACCGCCGAAGCGTTCGATCAAACGGGCGAACTCGTCCCGTCGGCGACTTTCCAGCGCCGCGACGCGCAAGCCTTGGAACGACGGCATCGCTCGCTCTGCAGAAGCCTCGTTGGTTTCTGAACGGGCTGAGTCATCGGCCATCGACATGGTTCATTCTCTCAAGGACCTTGTAGAGGGCGTGAATCCCATCGGCTCCATCGCCGTGCGCCTGGGCCGAACGCCATAACTGCGTCACAATCGCTGACCCAGGCAAGGCGACATTGGCTCCCTCCGCGGCTTGTGCAACCAGACGCATATCCTTTTGTTGCGTGTCGATCATGAAGCCGGGGCTCCAATCGCGAGCGCTGATCTTGGGGGCCAGATTCTGGAGCGCCCAGCTCGTGGCAGCACCTCCTTGGAGGGCCAAACTCAATAACGAAGGATCGATGCCCAACCCCTTGGCCAAGGCCATCGCTTCGCAAACGCCTAGAATGTTCATCGCACCCATGATCTGGTTGCACAGCTTGACTCCTGGCCCGCATCCCCCTGGACCGCAGTGGGTGATGTTGCGTCCCATGGCCTCCAGGGCAGGGAGCGCCTCGGCGAGATCCTCCGCCTTGCCGCCGACCAGGATGCTCAGAGTCCCTTTCTCGGCGCCGACCGTTCCTCCGGTGACCGGCGCTTCGAGAAACCGCAATCCCATCGCCGCCAATCGTTCGCCGATCGCGATCGAGGTCTGCGGCGCGATGGTGCTCATGTCGATCAGCAGGGAATCTTTCAGGGCTGCGTGACATGCCCCGTCGGGCCCAAAGAGGACCGCTTCGACATCCGGGCCATCGGTGACACATGAGATGATGGCGTCGGCATCGCGAGCTGCGTCGCTCGCTTTCGAAAAAGCGATGCCACCCTGGGCGACCACCGGCTCGGTCCGAGCGTGCGTTCGGTTGTAGCAATGCACTTGGAAACCGGCTCGCAGCAGATTGATCGACATCCGAGTCCCCATCAGACCCATGCCCAAAAAGGCGATGCATTGAATCGGTTTTCGGTTCGACATGGATTTCCGAAACGTAAGCGAGGTGAAGGGACTCGAGGGGCGCTTCGTGCAGCCGCAACGGCTCTTTGCTATGCTAAGGGATGATAGGACCTTGGTATAGACGCATTGATTGCCACCAGGATTTTCGGAGATAAAAATCATCGATATTGTGATTGAACCCGACCGAAAGCGCATGGGTGCCCATGCCGCACGCTTGGCTGCAGACGCGCTGCGTTCCGCCCTTCGAGATCGAGGATTCGCCCGCATCATCGTGGCCACGGGCTCGAGCCAATTCGAAGTCCTCGACTCCCTGGTGCAGGAACCGGACATCGCATGGGATCGCATCGACGGCTTTCACCTGGATGAATATGTCGGACTTGCCCCGACCCATCCAGCGTCGTTTTGCGGATACCTGAAGGAGCGCTTCGTGGATCGCGTTCCCCTGCGATCGTTTCACTATCTTGACGGCCTCGCTGATCCTGACGCCGTTTGTCGGTCGGCGGAGAAGGCCATACGCGTTGCTTCGGTCGACCTCGCGATGATCGGTATCGGGGAGAACGGCCACTTGGCCTTCAACGACCCGCCTGCCGATTTCGAAGCCGAGGCGGCTTATCATGTCGTCCCGTTGGACGAGGCGTGCCGCCGACAGCAAGTCGGCGAAGGCTGGTTTGCATCCCTCGAGGATGTCCCCAAGCGCGCCATCAGCATGACCATCCGGGAAATCCTTCGGGCGCGACGGATCGTGTGCAGCGTCCCCGACGCGCGCAAAGCGGAGGCGGTCCGTGCCGCGATCGAAGGACCGCTGACCAATCTGCTTCCCGCCTCGATTCTGCGGCAGCATCCCAACACGACCGTCCTGTTGGATGTCGCATCCGCACAGCTCCTGACACGATCGCATGCATGATGGTTTCTCGTCTGCCTAGAGTGCTCATCCTTGGTGGCGGTTTCGTCGGCATGGCCTGCGCGCGTGCTCTCGCGAGATCGCGTGCGGATATCAAACTGATCGATCAACGGAATTTCCATCTGTTCCAACCCCTGTTGTACCAGGTAGCTACCGGAGGACTCTCCCCGGCAAATATTGCGACGCCCCTGCGCAGCATCTTTCGAAGACAGAGGAACGTACAAGTCTTGATGGACTCGGCCATCGGGTTTGATTTCGCCAAACAACATGTTCTGCTTCAAACGGAAGGCGCGATCCAATACGATTACCTGGTTGTCGCCACCGGATCGACCCACCATTACTTCGGAAACGATTCCCGCTGGGAAGGGCTCGCGCCCGGATTGAAGACGATCGAAGATGCGACTCGGATACGGGCATCGTTGCTCACTGCATTCGAGGAAGCCGAGAAAGAATCCGATCCAACCAGACGGGCGGGACTCCTCACCTTTGTGATCGTGGGCGGGGGGCCGACCGGGGTCGAGATGGCAGGCTCGATTTGCGAATTGGCACGCTTCACGCTGAAGAACGATTTTCGATCGATCGACCCCGCCACGGCACGCGTGCTGTTGGTGGAGAATAGCCGCCTGATTCTCGATAAATATCACTCGACCCTCTCGGAGAGCGCGAACCAGGCGTTGCAGAGCCTCGGCGCGGAAGTCTGGAATGAGTCCCGACTCGAGGATATTCATCCCGAATATGTCGTGATTCGTCGCAACGGGGAATCGGTCACCGTAGCAACCAAGAACGTGATCTGGGCAGCAGGAGTCAAGGCATCTCCGCTGGCGCAACTCCTGGCGGAGGCTGCAGGCGACCCGGCGCTCTTGGATCGCGCAGGGCGCATCGCGGTCGATGCAAACTGCGCCATCCCGAAATTCCCGAACGTCTTTGCGGCCGGTGATATGGCGGCATTCACCACCGCCGATGGCAAG
The DNA here is from genome assembly GCA_046342615.1 of Planctomycetota bacterium. Lineage (GTDB taxonomy): Bacteria > Planctomycetota > Planctomycetia > Pirellulales > Pirellulaceae > JBKCUI01. The sequence goes on from JBKDPB010000009.1 coordinate 55,996, forward strand.
ACGCTTCCCGGTGTTGCACCGGTCGCCATGCAACAAGGGGAGTACATCGGACATCGAATCGGCAAATCGATCGCGGGGATTCGCTTGGACCAACCTTTTCAGTATTGGGACAAAGGCAATATGGCGACGATCGGGCGATCGCGCGCTGTGATGGAGTCGGGTAATTGGCGACTGTCCGGTCGTATCGCTTGGCTGGCGTGGTTGTTCATCCACATTTTGTATCTCGCCCGTTTTGAGAATCGAGTCCTCGTCATGTTTCAATGGTTCTGGAATTACATCACCAGGAATCGCTCCGCTCGCCTGATCACCGACTCCCAGCGGAAAGGGAACGCCAACGTGTTGAGCGGCATCATGGCGTTCAGCATCGTGGGTTCGGTCGGCTGGGGTTCGGTCGGCTGGTGCCAGTCGCCTCACCCGCCAGCCCCTGCGATCGAAATTCTCGATACGCGAGTCATCAGCTGGAAAGCGCCGCTGTACCATGGCTGGTCGACGGTGGCTCGACGCGCGAATGGAGAATTGCTATTGGCTTTCTCCGGAGGGCGTGAAGCGCATGTATGCCCCTTCGGACGGCTCGAGTGGATGCGCTCCAAGGACAGCGGTGCGACCTGGGGCTGGCCGCAAGTGTTGCTCGACAGCCCGATCGATGATCGCGATGCCGGAGTGGTGGAGACGCCATCGGGTGCCATTCTGGTCACGCACTTCACATCGCTGGCCTACGAACCGATCCTCGAGCGGGCGGAACGCACGCCGGTCGGCCAACCGGGAGGTTTTGCGGAACAGAAACTGCTCGAAGAATGGCGCGCCGCACGCGATCGACTCAGTCCCGAGCAAAGAAGAAGTGAGCTGGGTTGCTACATGATTCGATCGACCGATGGCGGAGTCACTTGGTCGCAGAGGATCCGAATTCCCGTCAACAGCCCGCATGGCCCGATCGCCACGCGCGGTGGACGATTGCTGTATGCCGGAAAAGCCCTCTGGGTGAGCGACCAAGTCGGCGTGTGCGAATCGCTCGATGATGGCCAGAGTTGGTCCTGGCTCGCCCAGATTCCGGTACGCGAGGGGGACGAGATGCGGCACTACCATGAACTCCATCTGGTCGAAGCGACCAACGGCTCGCTGATCTGTCACATCCGCAATGAGAATCGACAATCCGACGGCGAAACCTTGCAGAGCGAATCGATCGATGGAGGCAAGACCTGGTCCGTCCCCCACACGATCGGAGTTTGGGGAATCCCATCCCATCTGCTGCGATTGAAGGACGATCGATTGCTGATGAGTTACGGTTATCGCCGAGCCCCCTATGGCAATCAGGCCCGTATCAGCAGCGACAACGGCCAGACCTGGAGCGAGCCGATGACGCTCAGCTCCGATGGCACGACGGGCGATCTTGGATATCCATCGACAGTCGAGTGCGACGATGGGATGCTGGTAACGGTATGGTACGAAGTCCTCGGCGGCTCCCCCCTCGCGCAATTGCGCCAGGCCCGTTGGCGTTTTAGTGCGCCGGGCTTCTAGTCCGGCGATCCCGCCCAACCGACGGACTGGAAGTCCGTCGTACCGTAAGAAGTTCGGTACCACCTATCCCGGGACGACGCTCCGGCCTCCTCATTTCGGACCATGTCGCCTATCATTCACTCCGTAGAACGCGTTGGATCCCGCAACCATCCGAAAGAATAACACCCTCTCGAATCATGAACAGTGAGACCTGGGCTTCGGTCGATCGATACTTTCAAAACGCCTTTCTCCCGACCGATGAGATCTTGCAGAAGGTGCTGGAGCGATGCAGGCAGGCGGGATTGCCGGATATCAACGTCAGTCCTTGCCAAGGGCAATTGCTCGCGATCCTGACCAAGATATCCAACGTGAAACGGATCCTCGAAGTCGGGACCTTGGGAGGATACAGCACGATTTGGTTCGCCCGTGCACTCCCGAGCGACGGCATGATCCTCAGTATCGAACTGATGGAGGAATACGCCAAGCTCGCGCGCGAAAATCTGACGCTCGCCCAAGTCGACCGCAAGGCGATGGTCATCTGCGGCGATGCGAGATCCGTGATGCAGCAATGGATCGACGATGCCGTCAAACCCTTCGACTTGATCTTCATCGATGCCGACAAGCCATCCAACCCTGCCTATCTGGCGTTGGCGGCAAAATTGGCGCGCTCCGGGACCATCGTCATCAGTGACAACGTTGTGCGTGAGGGGGTGGTCACGGATGAGAATACCGAAGATCCGAAAGTGATCGGGGTTCGACAATTCTGCGAGGATCTCAAGACGCTCGGATGGGAATCCACCGCCATCCAAACCGTGGGCGTCAAAGGCTACGACGGTTTCTCGATCTCGATCGTGCCGTGAAAGATCCAATCCTTGTGTTTCTCGATAGACATGGAATGGAACTCGAAACGGTACGCCCTTCAGCACATCGGGTGGTTGATGAGGTATACTGATAGGATCATATCGGGCGAAGAAAACTTTTCCGGAACACAACGATTGCTAACGATCTCTCCCATCGCTTCGCTCCCGTTGGGATCGTTGGTTTGCGATCAACCGCCATGAAAAAGCAACTCCTTCGAAACCTCAGACCTTCCCTGGCAATTTTTTCCCTGCTCGGTGCGTTCGCCTTTGCCCACTGGACGCATGCCCAGGAGGAGTTCATCCCGCGCCGGCAGAGCCAGCCACCCGGCCCACCTCTCTCGCCCGCTGAAGCGTTGGCCAAGATGCAAGTCCCGGAAGGCTTCCGCGTTGAACTGGTCGCCAGCGAACCCGACATCCTCAACCCGGTCGCCATGGCCTTTGATGACGCGGGGCGCATCTTTGTCACTGAAAGTTTCGAATACCCGAGGCAGGATGCGGGTCCGGGTCGCGACCGGATCAAGATCCTCGAAGACACCGATCGCGACGGCCGCGTCGATCGCGTCAAGATCTTTGCCGAGGGGCTCAACATCCCTTCCGGGATCGCCGTCGGTCATGGGGGGGTCTGGGTTGCGAACGCACCTGACATCCTTTTTCTCGAGGATACCGACGGCGATGATGTCGCGGACCAGTCGACGGTCGTCGTCACCGGTTTTGGACGCGACGACACGCATGAGCTCCCCAATGCGCTCACCTGGGGGCCCGACGGTTATCTCTACGGACTCAACGGGGTCTTCAATCGATCGATCGTGAAGCAAGATGGGCGTGAATTCGATTTCACGTGCGCACTGTTTCGGATTCATCCTCGGACTCGCAAATTCGAAATTTTTTGCCAAGGGACCAGCAACCCATGGGGCGTTGCCTTCGATCGCGAGGGGAGCGCGTTTATCAGCGCCTGCGTCATCGATCACTTGTGGCATCTGACCGAGAGCGCGTACTACCTCCGCCAAGGGGGCCCTTATCCACCGCATACGTGGTGGGCTGAGTCGATCGTCAAGCACACGCACCAAATGGCGGCTTATTGCGGGATCGAGTACTTCGACTCCGCAGCCTATCCCGAAGCGTATCGCGACAAACTGTACATGGGGAACATCCATGGCGGATGCATCAATGTCGATCGGATCCAAAGAGCGGGAGCAACCTATCAAGGATTCGGTGATCCCGATTTTCTCACGGCCAACGACGTGTGGTTCATGCCTGTCGCGCAGAAGGTGGGACCGGACGGATGCCTTTATGTTCTGGATTGGTACGATCGATACCACTGCTATCAAGACGCCCAAGCCGATCCGAAAGGGATCGATCGCGGGCATGGCCGCCTTTATCGAATTGTTTATGACAAACGGCCCGAGGTTCGGTATCCGGATATCAGCAAGCTCGATGGCCTGGAATTGATTCGAGCCCTCGGCGATGAAAACTTGTTCGTTCGCCAGCGGGCCCAGCTCGAACTTGCGGAACGAGGGGCAACTCGAGATCCGAAACTCGCCGGCGCGTTGGAGCAAATCGTTTTCGGTGACGGCCCGATGAAGAGACGCATGCACGCGTTGTGGGCGATGGCCGGTTCGGGGACTCTGCCGCCGTCGCTCCTGATGAAATTGACCGGCGACGCGAATTCGGAATTGCGAGCTTGGGGTGTGCGCCTGGCAGGTGATCATCAGCCCGAGGATGCGTCGCTCGCGAAACAAATCCGAGCCATGGCGAGCGATGCAGACCCTCGGGTGCGATTGCAGGTCGCGATCGCAGCGCCGAAGCTTCAGCGAAAGGCCGAGGACGCATCGCGTATCGCTCTCGCCACGGAACTGGATGTCTTGAAGCATTCCACCGAGGATCCGATTCTGCCTCGCGTCGTCTGGCAGAACATGCTCCCCTGGATCGATCGTCATCCCGAGATGATCCAGCAAGCCCTTCTGGACGGAATGCCGCGCGAACGGGATCTGTTGCGAAGCATGATCCAACGCATCGCATCCAAATGGGCGTCGACGCTGCCATCCGATGTCGCCAGCAGCGAAGGGAAGGAAAGATTCGGATCGATGCTGCAGTTAACGGATACGATGCTCGATCAGCATCCCGACCACTCGGCCGTGATTCTCTATCCGATCGCCTATCGCATTTTCACCGGCGAGATTTCGCTCGCCTCCGCGCAAAAGGGACTGCAGCCTTGGTTGGACAAGCTTCGACAGCGCGGAGCGTTATCGAAGGATGTTCCCTCCTGGAAGCAAGCGAGCCTGCTCGCGCGATTGATCTGCAACGAGCCCGAAGCACAAACGACGGCGATGCAACAGATTCTCGATCGTTCGAACCCTGCGGAACTGCGGCGTGAGACGCTGATGTTTGCCGCCTTGCATCCGAATCGATCGCATCGTTCGGCGTTGGAACAAGTGCTCGGCGATCTCGTGGAGGGCAAGCACGTCGGGACGCCGTTTCGCGACATGACGCTCGATCTGGGAATCGCCCGCGCGGATGAGGGTGCGATCGACCTGCTCGTCCATGCTCTTCCGAAATTGCCTAGCGATGTGCAAGCGGGAATTGCCGAGCGGATGTGCTTGCGAGAACCGAGCACGACCGCGTTTCTCCAGCAAGTGGCCTCCGGCAACGTGCGCAAGGAACTGCTAGGGCCCAATCGCGTTCGTTTGCTGGCCGCCGAAGGTTCGGACTCGGCCAAGGGCTTGATCGCCAAGGTTTGGGGGACCGTCAACACCGCGACTTCCCAGGAGCGCGAAAACATCGTTCGGCGCGTTGCCGATCAACTGCGATGGGACGCTCGCGGCAATCCCGAGAAAGGTTGGGCCGTCTACGATCGCATCTGCGGTCAGTGCCATGTGATGCACGGTCGGGGTGCGGAGGTCGGGCCGAATATCACCGCCAACGGTCGCGGATCGTACGAGCAACTTTTGGTCAGCGTGTTTCACCCGAGCTTGGTGATCGGCGATGCGTTCAAGAGCGTGACCGTACGCACCGAGGATGGCGCGATCGTCACGGGGCTGTTGGTTTCCCGCGATGACACCAAGACCGTCATCAAGGTGCAGGGTGGCAAGGAGACCACGATCCCCGCGACGGAGATTGCCGAGTTCCGTCAAGACACCAAGTCCCTGATGCCCGAAGGGATTGAGAATCAGATGACTCCGCAGGAAGTGGCAGATCTGTTCGCGCTGTTGACTTTGGAGAAACCGCCTGGCACCCGGGACAACGGGACCATCTCTGGCACGCCACCCTATTTGCACCAGCCGCGATAGCGCGAAAGGAGTCGCATTGAGTACCCACAAGGAATCGGACCCTCGCTTGTCCGTTCATGCAAGCCCGGAGGCATATCGGCCTCCGTGGTATTTGCGCAGCGGTCATTTCCAAACCTTGATCACAGGCTTCTATCGCCCGCTTGCCCAATTACCTCCGGCCATCGTGCATCGGATCGAAATCGGCGAATTTGGGGCGATGCTGATCCATGAGAATGCTCCCGAGGCGCCAGCGGATGATGCCCCCAGCGTTCTGCTGTTGCATGGATTGGGATCGTCCCACGCGGGAACGTATATGACGAGCATTACCCAAGGTTTGCTGGCTCGCGGTTGCCGCGTGTTTCGGGCGGATCTGCCAGGTGCAGGTCCATCCTGCCGCACGACCTACCTGCCTCCGCATGGAGCCTGCTTCGACCTGGTGCGGACCTGCGTCAATACGCTCAGTCGAACGCAAGGGATCCGTTCATGGCGCATGACAGGCGTGTCTCTCGGGGGGAACATCTTGCTGAAGATGCTGGCGCGCAACGCCTTGGATCCGGAAACCTATCCCTTTGATTTCGAGGTCGATTACGTCCTGTCGGTAGCTCCCCCCATCGATTTGGCGGCTTGCTGTGAAAATATCGAACGGGGTATCAATCGAATGTACGGTCGATACTTCATGCGCATCCTGAAGATCCAAGCGCGGCAGCGCGCCGCCCTCTGGCCGCAATGGCAGAAAGTCCTGGAGACCGCGGATTATCGCACCCTCCGGCGTTTCGACGAGACCGTCACGGCACCTCTGGCAGGTTTTCCCAGCGGGGACGCGTATTATCGCTTCGGTTCGTCGATCGATGAACTGCATGGCATTTCGGTTCCGACGACCATCTTGATCGACGAGCACGACCCGATCGTCCCGTCGTTTTTGTTTGATCGCGCTTCGTATTCAGCAACAACCCGACTCGTCAAAACGCAATACGGTGGACACGTCGGATATCTGCATCGCGCGTCGGGCGCGGACGGAAGTGCAGGCAGTCGATGGCGGCGTTGGGCCGACGATCGAATCGCCGCCGAGCTCGCCAAACCTACCTGGTCCACCGAGGGCGTCGCATGATCCGTTGGACGCCAATGGGGTTGTGCGCCTGGTGTTTCGTGCTTGCATCCAGCACGGGCGCGATGGGTCAGTTTTCCAGCAAAAGGATGGGGCGCGAAGCGGTGTGGATCGATACGGCGTTGGTCGTTGAACCACCGCGATCGCTCGGACCACGACTCAGTCGCGTCGCCGCGATCCTCGTCGAGCAGTGCATGGGATGCCACAACGACCAGCAAGCCGAAGGGGGGTATTCGATGACGACCCCCGAATCGATGTGGCGCGCGGGAGAGTCCAAACGATTACCCATCCGACAAGACCCGCATGCACCCCCCCACGAAGCATGGGGCGAATTGTATCGCCGGCTTCTCGCCGCGGATCCAACGGAACGGATGCCCAAGGATTCACCCCCTCTCGATCCCGAAAGTATCGATGCCATTTACGAATGGCTTGCGTTTGGGGCCAAGGTCGATGGCGCGTCCGACGCACCGATGGAATCCTTCATCGCCACGCGTTTCAATGTCGAGCCGCTTTGGCCATCGTACCCGAAACCGTTGGCCGTCTCCGCGCTGGCATTCGATTCGGAGGGAAAAGTCCTCTTCAGCAGTGGCGCAAGCGAAGTACTCGCCTGGTCTTTGCAAGGCAATCTGTTGTCGCGCATCCCCGTGCGAGGACGCTTTATCAGCGACATCGAATGGAACCCAAACAAAAGCAGCCTGTATGTTGCTTCGGGGACCCCGGGGCAGATCGGTACGATCGAGAGTGTGCCATGGTCGCAGGAGACGGGCCGGACCGAGGAAGGAGCTCGCCTCGTCCACTGGATGGCTCGCGATGTGCCGTTGGACATCGCGATGTCTCCCGAGGGAGGTCGCCTTGCCATCGGACTGCAGGATGGGACGATTCTCGTACAAGCATCAAATTCGAACAGCACCCTCTGGAAGGCTTCCACGCATGCGGCAGCGGTCACGTCGCTCGATTGGTCCGCCGATGGCAAGCAAGTGGTTTCGTCCTCGAGGGATCGAACGGCCAAGTCGTTGGATGCTGCCAACGGAGACGTGATTACGAGCTTTGTCGACCACGAACGAACCGTGGCTTCCTTGCGCAGTTTGTTCGTAGGCTGCGTCACGATGGATGAAGCGGGAGTCCTGCGAGTCTATCCCGGCGGCACGACCTCCCAGCCCGCGTCGAGCCGCAAAGGTTTCGCGCAGCGGACCCCCAAACTTGCCTCCGACCGAGAACGGGTGTTGGTACCTGTCGAAGGAGCCGTGCGCCAGTTTCGCGTTCGCACCAAGGAGGTTGAATTCAAGGACAAGGAAGGAAACGACAAAAAGAAGACCGAATGGACCATCGATGAGGATCCTCGATTGGCCTGGACCGAGTCTGGTTTGGGGGGAGCCGATTCCGAGATCCCGTTGGCGCTGGCGGTCATGGGGAACGAAAGCGGGGCCGTTGCCGCTGGGCTGGCCGACGGCCGTATCCTGGTGTGGGGCAGTGACGGTTCGCAACCGGTATCGTTCCTGAACCGCGTCCTTCCTCCGTGACCATTTGGTGCCAGACACGCGGCCATCGGTCGATATCGGCCATCGCCCAGGGTTCACGTCGGTGAACTACACGATCGAACTGCGATCGGGGGGGACGGTCCTGGCCAGCACCAACCAACTGCTCCAACCCACCAGCGTTGGTGGTTGGATAACCTCGTCCCTGAACTACACCACCCCTTCGAGTGTGCCCTATGGTCTGATCCAAATCGTGCTCCGGGCACCCAACAATCAAGTCAACTTCGACAACGTCCGGTTGCGATCGACCAATATCGCCACCAAACCGGCTGAGTCGTATGCCTATGACGCGAACGGCAATCGGCTCACTAGTTCCTGGGTCTCCACCTCCGCCGACGGAACGCACAATCGCCAGCAAAGCGACGGTACG
>JBKDPB010000010.1:0-26966 GCA_046342615.1 Planctomycetota bacterium
CCCGAATGGTCAGGTACTTGTACAACAGGTCGGACAACAGCAACTCGTTCCGTTGGCGGACTTGCAACTGGTGAACTTCATCAATCCTGACGGGTTGCTCAAACTCGGCGAGAACCTGTACCAGATGACCGATGCCAGTGGTCAGCCGATCCAGGGCCAACCCGGCCGGGATGGTCTCGGGGTCATTCGACAAGGCTCCTTGGAGAAATCCAACGTTGAACCGGTCAAGGAATTGATCAACCTGATCACCACACAGCGAGGCTTTGAGCTCAATTCCCAGGCCATCCAAGCCGGCGACCAAATCCTGCAGCAAATCGTCAATCTGCGAAGGTTCTAAGCATGAACCACCCTGCTCCAAGGCGACGGATCGGTCAACCCATCGGACGGTTTCTCGCAGTATTGCTGCTGATAGCCAGCTTGCCGGCATTCAATGCCAGCGCATCGTTCGTTGGAATGGACGGCGACGAAAACTCCAAAGCCGCCGTCACTCTGCGCAGCGAAGTCGCCATCGCCTCCAACGTGTTGCGCCTGCGCGATGTCTGCGACATGACTCAATCCAATGACGTCGCCCAGGCCCTGCAAGATATCCCTCTCGGCCCGACCCCGCGTGCCGGGATCACTCAGTCATGGACCCGAAACGATATCGCCAAGGTTCTCGCGCTTCGAGGCATGGATCCAGAATCCATCCGCTGGTCAGGATCCGACGCGGTCCAAATTTCTCGCACGGAATCGACGATCCAAGCGAATACGGTCGCGATGGCTTCGGCTGTCGCACCTGTCTTGTCCGATAAATCAAAAATAAACCAACAACATGATTTTGCCCCTGCTTTCACCACCCCAGTCTCGATCACCCAAGCCGAACGCGTGGTTGCTTCCGCGATTGAATCCTATTTGCAGCTCAAGACGGGAGCGCAGGGCAAATGGCGGATCAAACCGTCGATCCCACCGCAACATGCAAACGCTCTGATGCAACGCCGTCAAATCGTGAGCGTGGCGGGAGGCAAAGAACCCTGGGAAGGGAGTCAGAAGTTCGCGATCCTGATGCGCACTCCCGACGGAGAAAGCGTCGTTGAAATCGAAGCCGACGTTCGCTTGCCAATGATGGTGGTTGCCGCCAAAGGCCCCATCGCTCGCGGACGTGTCCTGCAAGACTCCGACTTGGTTTGGCTGGCCCTCTCACCGGCATCGAAAATCTCGCCTGATGAGTGCTTCTGCGACTTCGAAAGCCTCGTCGGTAAACAGCTTCGCAAAGCGGTCAGTACGCAACAACCGATCCGTATCCAAGACGTTGGCGATCCCTTTTTAGTCCAAGCCGGTGATTCGGTGACCATCGCGGTCCTCGCTGGCTCTGTCCGCGTGGAAGCCTATGGACGCGCGATCGAATCCGGCGCGATCGACGAGATGATCCAAGTCGAAGTCCTGCCGCAAAAGAAACGAGTCGCTGCCCGCGTCACTGCCGAACGCCGCGTCGAAGTGATCGCGGCTCCCTAAACATCCTCATCCTGGTCCAAAGAATCCATGCAAACGAATCCTGCAATGAATACGTCAAGCCGGTGGCGATTGGCACAGCCGTTCGCGTTGAATATCCTCGTGGCTGCGATGCTCGCAACTCTCCTCGGAAATCGACCCTGCCAAGCCCAAAACGGGAGCCTCTTCCAAGACGGCCCTCCGCCCCAGGCGAACCCTGGAGCCAACGCCTCACCCATGTCCCCCGAAGGCTTTCCCGGTTGGCCCAGCGCCGCCCCGGGAATGGGCCCTGCACTAGCACCTAGGGCTCCTGGGGGCCCTCCCAACGCGAACGTTGGCAACAGCCTTCCCTATGTCGGCCTCCCCTTCGGCGGTGGGCCTGCCTACGTTATGGGGCCTGGAAGTGTGGCTGGCGGCAATTTCTTCGTTCCACCGAGTTTGCAATCCTCTTACACCTACCAACCTCCCGTCCCGGCACGCGTCCTCCGGGTCAACGATATCGTCTCGATTCGAGTCGAGGAAATCGCCCAGATGATCGCTCAAGGAAATACCACGTCTCGAAAAACGATCAACTTCGACGCGGTGCTCCAGGATTGGATCCGGATGGTCGGAGTCGACACCATCAAACCCGCTCCGCAGTCCAATGGGGACCCGCGAGTGCGATTCAACGAAAATGAAGTTTACCGCGGAGACTCGACCATGCGATTGGCCGAGCAGTTGACCTTCAACATCGCCGCTCGCATCGTCGACATTCAGCCCAACGGAAATGTTGTTCTCGAAGCGAAAAAGACGATCGAACAAAGCGATAATCGATTCGAAGCATCCCTCAGCGGCATATGCCGCGCGGAAGACATCGGCCCGAATAATGTCGTCCTCAGCCGACATATCTACGATCTCAAAATCAACCGCCAAGACAGCGGTCATGTGCGAGACGGATATTCCCGAGGATGGCTCACCAAATGGTATGCCCGAATCAAGCCGTTCTGATTTCCAGCCCCGGAGTTATCGGTTGTCGCGATACTGTGTGTGGCATTGCGAGCAAGTATTCGTCATTTGCTTCAGAACGTTATTCGAGTAAACCGTATCCTCCGTCAACGCCTGGAATCGATCGGTTTGCAAACGGGTTTCGAGCGCCTCAGCCAATTTGCGACCTTGCTCCAACAAGTCCAAGAAGCCCGCCTCCTGGTTCCTCTCGGATTCGCTGCGGAGCAATTCCACATAATGCTCTTTGAGCATGAGGGCATCTGACGCAGCCTCGGCAACCGAATCCTTCCAACCTGCTTGTTGATGCCCCTGCAGCCGGTCCAGAATCGAGTCCATTGCCACCATCGCATCGACGATGGGAGGCACTTCAGAAACCGAGACAAAATCAATTCGCACCGCATCCAAACGATCCTCAGGAACAGGCACAGCGCGCTCAACGGCCTGCCACAAACCGCGAAATCCGGGATTCGTTCCCGCAGCCCGCAAGATCTCGAGGCCTCGCGAAGGATCGATCTTCCCGAGAGCAACGCAAACCGCAGCGGCCGCAGTCGGACTTCGATGCTTGCCATGATGGCAATGAATATAGACGGGACCGGGTAAATCCCGCACTCCCTTGGCAATCTGCAACAGGCGTTCTTCATGAATGCCATCGTAACCGTGCGGCAGATGCACATAACGCAATCCCGCCGCTTCGGCGCCATCGACATCCGGCTTGATTCCATCCACGCTGATCACCGTCTTGATCCCGAGTCGAGCCAATTCGTCGAACGCCGGCTTGCCCGCGGGTAAACCACCAGACATCACGCTCGGATCAACCCAAATGGCATTGGGCAAGAGCTTCGAATCGAGTTTGCGCAGCGGTCCCTTGAATCCCTCTTGCGCGACCACAACACCGATCGCAAGCCAAGCCCATGACAGCGCCCATCCCCACCATCTCGCCACGCCTCCAACCCCGCTCATGTGTAACGCACACCACGAAATTGCGGCTCAAAGAATGCCGGCAGCAACCCATCGACTCGCAGCAAGCCCTCCATGGTCAACTCGATCCGCACCACGTTGCCCAAATCGTCGGTACACATCGAGACATAACCGTCCTGCACATACCCCTGCCATATTTCCCGCCACTGGGAAACAATGTCCGCCCCAAACTTGGCTAAAAAGTAGGCTGGGTCCAAATAGCCTCGCTTCAACTGCAAAATCATCTCGCGAATCAATAACTGTAAGGAAGTCGGGCGATACGCCCGCCCCAACGGGAGCCGCCCCTCGTCGAGAACCCTACCCACATAGCGATCCCACTCGGGAACATTTTGGTAATGAACTCCGGATGCATGGCCAAAACTGGCAATGCCCGTAGCCAGCAAATCCGCACCTTTCCACAAGTTGTCCCGATAAGAAAAGTTCACTTTGGTGGGATCCTTGATCAACGTATACGCGCTGCTGATCGAGTAACCATGCTCCTGAAGCGATTCGAATGCATAACGAACCCAGTCACGTTTGGTGGTCCAGTCGGCGACCGGCGACTCCTCGCGCGTCTCCAAGATCCCCTTGGAGTACACCGTATTGAAAGGCAGCTCCATCTGATAAATCGTCACGCTATCGGGCGACAACTCGATGGTCTTGCGTATGTTTTCCCTCCAGTTATCCCAGGTCTCACCGACCATTCCCGATATCAAGTCGATGTTGACGTTGGGGAATCCAGCCGCCGCGATCCACTCCCACGCTCGATAGACCTCCTTGGAGAGATGCGCCCGACCGTTCTCTTCCAAAATGGCATCCGAAAAATTTTCGACCCCCAAGCTCAATCGCGTCACGCCAAGCTCGCGCAGCGATTGCACCTTGGCTTCGCTCAAGGTCCCCGGCTCGCACTCAAACGTCACCTCCTCGGCCCCATTCCAGGTCACATGCTCATGCAAACGCTCCATCAAGGAACGAAGCTGCTTGACCGACAGAAAGCTCGGAGTGCCCCCTCCAAAGTACACGAAACGAAACTGCCGGCCGCTCATGATCCCCTGTTCGGCAACCAGCGAAATCTCTCGACTCAAGGCGGAAACGTAACGTTCGATCTGATCCGCGTTGACGTTCGTAAAGACCTTGAAGTAACAAAACTTGCATCGCTTTCGGCAAAACGGAATGTGCAGGTACAACCCCATCGGAGCCGCCATGCCACCTCGGTCCAGCGGTGAATTCGCCAGCGCCCCCTCGATCTCGGGAATGGCTTCCGCCGTCCATTGGGAAAACGGTGGGTAGTTGGAAATGAAGTAGCTGCCTACTTCCGTTTTTGATGTCTGCATTGCCATACGTTAGCCAGCATTGTGTAGCCGCTTGGCGTTAGCCGCGGTTTTCTCGGTTTTCGGATCGGCTCTAATGTACCTGGAGATCCCCGAGGATGCACGTGCTGGCAATCGACCTTGGTTTTTCTGGCGATTTTTGCTAAAGGCGATGTTGGAGAATCCCCTTTGGACGTTCCCCGAGTCCCAAACAGGAGCCGACGATGATCACATCTCTCGATATCAGTACCAGTGCGCTGATCGCCCAGCGTGCCCGATTGGACACCATCTCAGGCAACATCGCCAACATGTCGACGATCAAAAACGAGGAGGGGGAAAACAAGCCCTACCAGCCTCGATTCGTCGTGTTTCAGACCGATGAGGAAAAGGCTCGCAACGGCGCGGCGGGGGTCAAGGTTTCGAAAGTCGAAACCGACGACGTCGAACCCTTGTACCGTTATCAGCCGGACCATCCGCTGGCGATCACCGAAGGAAAATGGAAAGGCTATGTGGCCTATCCCAACATCGATATGAACGAACAGTTCGTGGACGCTCTCGAGGCTTCCCGCGCCTATGAGGCGAATGTCGGGATCATCGAAGTCACCAAGGGGATGTCTCGCCAGACCCTGAGCATCCTGGCTTGACCCTCGGACGCGAGTAAATCATCGGCATGGATATAAGCAATTCCACCCTGTTCCAGCGGCATTCGGACCACATCTCGGATCTGATGCGCCGCGTCGCTGACCATCGGCAAGCCGAGTCCGGCGAGGTGGTGGACACGGCCAATCCGTTCATGTCGCTACTGACTCAAGGGATCTCGCGAGTGAACGACAACCAATTGGACTCGCAGGACAAGATGGAGCAATTGCTATCCGGCGGCGACATCAATCAGGCCGAGGTCTTCACCAGCATCCAGAAAGCGGACATGTCGTTTCGACTGTTGGTCCAGATCCGAAACAAATTGCTTCAAGCATTCGAGGAACTTAATGCGATTCGAGTTTAGTTCATGAATCAGCTCAATCAGCTCTTTCGTCAAATCCAAGCGATCTTCGTCGGGATGAATGCTCAATCCCGTGTGCTTGCGGTTTTGATGCTCGGCGCGATCCTCGTGGGAGGCGGCTTTCTGGTCCAGGGTTACACCTCAGCAACCAAGGCGATGGAGTACGTTTTCGGGGGACAAAACTTCAGTACCAAAGAATTGGACCAAATGGAGATGGCTCTCAGCTCGTCGGGCCTCCGCGATTACGAACGCGTCGGCAATCGCCTTCGCTTCCCGACAGCGACCAAGGATGTGTACCTCAAAGCGTTGCTCGAAGCCAAGGCGGTGCCCGAGCGTTTAGGAAGCGCTATGGACAAAGCGCTCAACAGCGGCAATATCCTCGAATCGATGTCGGTGACGCAAATGCGGCATCGCGATGCAAAAATCAAAGACATGCAGGCCGCGCTCTGCAAATTCCCCTTCATCGAAGAAGCTCTCATCACCTACGACGAACGCACCGAAGGATTCTCGTCCTCGAAAAAGAAGTCGGCCAGCGTTGTCCTTATGCCCCGAGGAAACGCCGAACTGACGGCTTCCCAAAAACGGAGCATTATCACGTATATCCAGAAATCGTTTCCGGATCTTTCGAGCTCCAACATCGCCCTGATCGATACGAGAACCGGGGAAGCGGAAGTCGGCAATGACGATCCGGAATCCATGGCGCATGACCATTATCTGAAAACCAAAGCGTTTCATGAGCAGCAACTCAAGCGGAAGGCGACCGAACTTCTGACAGCCTACGGCGATGTTCAGATTGCAGTGAACGTAGAACTCGACAATACGCTGGCCGAGGAAACCGAGGAACTCAAGTACAACGACAAACCGACAACCGTCCAATCCTCAACCACCAAGAAGGATTCGGAGTCCCAACGCGTCAATCCCGGCGGTCGACCCGGTACCGAACCCAACGCCCTCGCCAATCGAGGCGCCTCGCTCGCCAGCGCCGATCAGTCGAGCAAGACCAAGGAACAAACGGAAACGGAACGGCGAATCACCGGCAACACGCTTGTCAGCAGCAAACGAGTCGGCCTGAAAGTCAATTTTGCTTCGATCTCGGTCTCGATTCCGTTTTCGTACTACCAGAAGGCCTACTTGCATAACTGGCAAGTGCGCAATCCGGATCAAAAAGCATCCGAAGCCCCCCCTCCCAAGGACTCGGATCTAACCCAAATCAAAACCGAAACAGAGAACAACGTAAAGTTGAAACTCAACGGCATCCTCGACAAGCTGGCGACCGGCCAAGAAACGGTTCCGCGCGTCACTGTTACGGAGCACTTGGACCTTCCCGAACCTCTTCCTCCAGAACCTACGTGGTACGAAACCGCATTGGTCTGGTTATCCGATTCTTGGCAAACCCTAGCCCTGCTCGGCTTGGCCGGCGCCGCCTTGATCTCACTCCGTTCGTTCGCCAAAACCTCCCCGGCTGGCACCGACGCTCCCTTTGAACGCGGCTTCGACATTCCGCTCGACGATGCGATTGACCTGGATATGACGGGGCTGATGGAAGACGATCCGAATGCGGTCGGTGAGAACGGCGAACGAGCCAGTACGGTCCAATTCCGAACGACCGGCACGCAGCTCAAAGATGATTTGACCTCGCTGGTCCGGACGAACCCCGACGCAGCCGCCACGCTCCTCCGCAACTGGATCAGCGACAGCTGATCAGCTCGGATGGATTCCCAAGTCATGGGTCATATCGACTTCGCCCGGCTCGAGCGTCGTCAGTGAATCATACCCCTCTTCGTTCGCATCGGAATCGCGCGCGTCATCCGAACCGACATTCGGCTTGGTCGGAACAAAACCGACAGGAAGTGTCGTGACATCAAACCGGAGGAAGTACACGCCGGGCTCCAAGAATCCAAAGAAGTAGTAACCCATCCCATCGGTTACCCGTTCCCCAATCCGTAGGTCATCTCCACCTCCGATTTGCCCATCCGATCCCGGCGAATAAAGCCATACGCGTACACCACCTATGCCTGCCTCTCCCGGGTCCTGAACTCCGCTGCGATCCATGTCATGCCAGACCAGATCCCCTAGGCCAGAACGACTTCCATCCCCCAATTCAATGGGTTCATCGGAATCGTTGTTGGGATCATCACCCTCATCGCTACCGTCTCCTTCGTCGTCGCTTCCCTCATCTTGGAGTGGATGACTGGGATCATGCATCGTGGGATTCTTTGTCGGTGGTACAGGCTGTGTCGGATCGTTACCGGGCGCGGGTAGATTGCGAGGCGCGATCTTCGCGAAACCTACCGCCTTTACTGCTGCCTTGGGATTATCGGTTTTCCGAGCGTAGTCGACCTGCACGGCTGTCTCCCAATCCTCGGCGGATGCAACCCCGGCGATCAATGCTAATTGCTCGGCCACTCCCACATAGATGGCGATGTCCGCAGCAATCACCAGATGCGGACCCGTGGCTGTCGACTCGACCAGGAATTCAAACTCGTCTCGATTGGGCAGATTGGGGATCGCTGGCAGATCCGCCCTCTCGCTGCTGAAGCTCGGCGCATAAGCGCCTGGTCCCTTCAATTCAAACTTCGTCTCTCCTTTGCTATTGAGCTCGACGCTGTCTTCAAATTGTCCCCAGGACTTCGGGCCCACTTCTCCCTTGAGCTTCACAGAGAACCCATCGGTGCCAGCGCTCGCCGAAACCGGTCCTAAGCCTCCGGTTGCGTTGGCTTTTAACCCGTCAGAGCCAACGGTGCCGCCGAGCTTCAACTTGCCATTCGTTCCAGGTACCGGAGCACTGTATTTGAGTTTCGTCTCAGGATCCGTTGCTCCCGAGATGCCGCAGGCACCCTGTTTGCATCCGATACGAAATGTAAATGGCTCATCGCTGCCATACGTCAAGGCAAAGTCTGCATAGTAACTGACAAAGGCCATCAATCCCCCACCCTCAGACATCGCTTGCAGCCCCATCGGGTCGGTGCTGTTCACCGGATCGTTGCCTGCATAGCGGCGCAGATTCGCGTCTCCACCCCAAAACGCGAGTGGATCTTCGCTCACAAATCGCCCGGCCTTGGGATCGTAGTAGCGAGCGCGGTTGTAGTAGAGCCCTGTCGCTTCATCCCATTCGCGTCCGGCGAACTTGAAACGATCTCCTCGAGCTGGGTTTGTTTCGCTGAGTATATTTCCATAGCTGTCATAGCTCACCTGGCTCACGATCGCTCCTGTATTGTCAGCGATGTGGGTCATGCTGCCGAGGCGATCCACGAGATACCAGGACACTCCTTCGCTAGGACGATAGCGAGACAATAACTCGTCGATTTGGCTACCTGGCATGTACCGGGCGACCAGGTTTCCCGCTCCATCGAAGTCGGCCCACGGGGATTGCCCGACATAAACCGTCGACAACGTGGCTCCATCCTTTTCAATAGAAATGCGACGGTTCAAAGGGTCGTATCCGTACTGGATGACTTGGAGTGTCGCACCCGCAGCGCTTCGCGACTCCGCACGCGTCATCCGATTGCGATGGTCGTAGGAATACAGCCACTTTTCATTGCTGCTCAAACGCAGTTTCTCGACCAGGTTCCCCTCGTTGTCATAGGCATAGCGGAAGGTTCCATCTTCCAGCAGCCGATTTCCCAGTCCCAGTACCACGCCCGCCCCGACTCGATTGCCGTTCGCATCGTACTGGTAGGTTTCAACCCGAGCGCCTTCCTTGTCGACCGATTGGAGCTGGCCTGCTTGATCGTATTGGTATTGCTTGTTGCCCGACGACCCCGATTCGTCGGTGAGTTGAAACATCGCATCGTATGCATAGTCGAAGTCCACGAGAATTGCATCGAGCGCATTGAAGTGAGTCAGGTCGGTCAGCTGGCCTTGAGCGTTGTAAAGCCAACGCGTCGACCCCACCTTTTGGTTCCCCGCAAGATCGGCAAATCGGACCTCGGACGTCTTTTGACCCCGCGGGCTGTAGGTGAAATCGACTCGCATGGGATCCGTCCCGCCCCCGTGCATCCGGATGGAGCCGACTTGGTCCCGAGAGTCCAAGGCTCGGGAAAACACGGTTCCGAAGCTGTCGGTCACTTGCTCTGCATTCCCCATCGAATCCAACGTCGCGGTCCATTGCAACCGAGGGATCCCCAACGTACCGGCATTGTCCTGGGACACCCTGCGATTCAACGTATCGTACGTGAATTGCAGCGAGCTTCGATGATCCGTTGCCGTGAGCAGATTCCCCATGGCATCAAACGTAGCGACCAATTGGTTGAGCGTAGCTGCTCCGGAAAGCCATGTCTCGGAGGTCAATCGTCGAGTCGCATCATACGCGTAACGCGTTTCTCGTCCGTTTCGGTCGATACGGGAAACCAGATTGCCAACCCCGTCGTAGCCGAACGCGATGGCATGCGACAGGGGATCGATACGCCGGAGCAAACGATTCAGCCCGTCGTATTCCATCCGAGTCGTGTTGCCGGCGGGATCCGTGAATGCGACCTCATTCCCAACGGCATCGTAGGCCTTGCGAATGATGCGCCCTTCGGTGGTCGAGATCGATTTGACGCGATTCAAAGCATCCAGTTCAAAGTTGCTCGTCTGACCGAGCTCATTCCGAAACCGAACCGTATTGCCGAATGCATCGAGCACGCGATGGGTCGTGTTTCCCTTGGAGTCGCGGGTGCGGATTCCCCGATTCGCAGCATCGTAAAACAGCTCGGTTGTGTCCCCGAGCTCATCGGTAACACGGACCCGATTCCCGACGTCGTCAAAGGCTTGGCGACGAACGAAACCTGCAGGATCGGTCGCCTTGACCAAGCGATCGCGGTCGTCGTATTCGAACGATGAGACCCGTCCCTTGGGATCCGTCACGGCAACCACATTGCCCTCGGCGTCGTAGGCGATGCCCGAGGTGTTCCCCTGCGCATCGACCACATTGACTAAACGCTTTAATCCATCGTAATCAAATTGAGTGGTGTTGCCGTTGGCGTCGGTCGCGTGGGTGTTGTTGCCAACGGAATCGTAGGTGTAGGTGGTTGTTCCGCCCAGCGGATCGGAATAGCTGAGCAGTCGACCCAGCGCATCGTATCGATAGATCCAGCGATGTTGAAGCGCGTCAATTACGGCCGTTCGAAATCCAACCGCGTTGTATTCGTATCGCGTCGTATTGCCTAACGCATCGGTCTCGGATTCCATGCGTCCCGCCCCGTTATGGACGTAGCGGATCGTTCGCCCCAGCGGGTCGGTCGATGCGATTACTTGATTCCTGGCGTTGTACTCGGTGCTGGAAATTCCACCTGCCGGATCGATCTCGCGAATCCGCCTGCCGAGATTGTCGTATTCGTACTTCGTCGATCGACCCAAGGGATCGACGACTTCGACCAAGCGATCCCCTTGGTACTGGTATCGATACCTCCCTCCCATCGCATCCGTCGTGGCGACAGGGCGACCGATCGCGTCGTATTCGTACGTCGTCGCATTCCCATTTTCATCGATGACGAGAATGACCTGTCCGAGATGGTTGTACTCGAATCGTTGGGTCGGCAGCCCGTTGGCAGCTGGCGCGTTGGCTGGTGCCGCGCCCGCGGTCATCGTCACCGGAGGTTCGAAGACCACTCGCTCCGCTTTCAAACCGAGCCCATAGGTCATCCGCAGTGTTGCACCCTTGGCATCGACGGACTGGACGACGCGTCCTAGACGATCGTAGGATGCACTGGTGACGATCCCGAGGGCATTGACGACCTTGATCAAGTTCCCGGCGGAGTCGTAGACCATCTCGATACTCCGCCCCATCGGATCCCTGGTCGAAGTGACTTGACCCGATGCGTTGAACTGATTGGTGTAGGTCCCCCCGAGCGGATTGGTCATCGCAACCAAATTGCCTCGTTGGTCGAACGTTTGCGTGACAACGTTTCCGGATTCATCCGTCGTCTTGATCAAATTGTCCTGGGAATCGTATTCCATCGATACGACACCACTCGGCCGTTCCACTCGCCGAATGTTGCCGCGGTCATCAAAGAAGACGGTCGATTGGTTTCCTAACGGATCGGTCGTTACCTCTTTTTGTTCCGAGACAAAGAACTGGTTTTGAATCGATGCGCCGCCCGCATTCGTGGAGGATGTCAATCGCCCTTGGCTATCGAATTGCGCATTGAACACCGATTCTCCATTGGGATCGACGATGGTTCGCAGATAGTGGGCCGGGGTCGTAAAGTAGCTGTATCGCCTCGACAGACCCATCGGATCGATGGTTTCCACCAGATCGTTGGACGCGTTGTAAATGTAGCGGTAGACATTCCCAACGGGGTCGATGATTTGGGAGATGCGTCCTTGCGAGTCCCGCAGGAATCGAATCGAAGGGCCGCTGGAACTGAATACTCCATCGGGTCGGAACTCAAGTCGATTTCCATTGCGGTCGTACGCATTGGCGAGACCTCCAAACTGCCCGTACTCATAGACGGTTCCATCCTTGGTGGTCAGGCGATAGGAAGATGGATTGAACGGATCGCCGAAGAGGCTGCTATAAAACGCATCGCCGATGCGACGAAGTGGTACCGAACCGACGTCGAGTCGATCCTGGACTCCTGGGTCCGAAACGAAGCGAGGCAACCAGGAACCGCCGCCGAAGAGACTGAATTGAGGAGTCGGTCGGAACGTAAACCCAACGCGCTTGCCATCCGGTTTGGTCATATAGACGCGCGTTCCGTCACGAAACGGAGTGGCCGCGTACGTGAACCCTTGATCCTCCAAGGCATTCACCGGAATCGACTCCCGAATTTGTGCGTCTTGCACCGAGAGCGTCCAACCAAACCCAAAGTCCCCCGATTCAGCCGCGTCCTGGGTGTTGTACGTGCGTCGAATCGAAATCGGAATCCCGCTCAGGGGAATGGTCAAGTCCATGAACTCGAAGTTGTAAGAACCCAGCTTCAGCTGTCCATCCAGGCTCACCGGGATCACCTTGGTCGAGACATTTCCGCTTAAATCCTGCGCCAAGATTCGGATCACGTAGTCGTCGTTGGACAGCACGGTGGGATCGAAAGTCGCCAACACGCGATCCACCGCTTGGCTGGTGCCGAGCGCGAGCAATCGATAATCGGGATCGTCCAACTCCGGCTGGTTGATATCGACCAAATCGGCTCGTCCGTATTCGATGCGGTAGAACTGCAGTTGATCGTCGAGAATCGACCCCTTGATATCGGACAGCTTGGTCACGGTCGCATTCGGCACAGGCGCAGTGATCTGAATCGTCGGCCCTTGCGTGTCGGTAGGGTCGAAGATTCGCAAGGTCGCTTCGTCCGTTCCTTCGTTGCCCGAAGTATCGACGGCGATCGCCCGCAGTGTTCTCAAGCCAGTCGCGTCGCCTCGGATCGTTGCCGACCGATTCGCATCCAAGCCCAACGGCTGGCCGTTCATCGTCAACTTCACATCCGCGATCCCCACGTCGTCGCTCGCCTGGATCGCGATGACCGAGTACTCTCCCAATACCAATGGGTTCGCGCTCAGCCTCAATTTGATTTTCGGAGCGATCGTGTCGGGCGCGACGGTCAACACAAAGTTCTGGATTGCCGTAGCACCGAAGGCATCGGTAACTCGCAACGAAACAGAATGCGACGCAGCGACCCCCGGCGCGGTCTGCCATTGAATTCGGCCCAAGGAATCGATAGCCATCCCAACCGGATGAGTAACCAACGCGTAGGACAACGTATCCCCTTCGGGATCGGTAACCTGAACATCGTATTGGTACAAACCTCCTACCGAAACCTGCGTGATCGGCAGCGATAGGATCTCAGGGGCTTGATTGGCTCGTACCAGGATCGCGAAGCGCTGCAGGCTGCGACCTCCTTCGGCATCTTGCACTGCAACCTGGACCAGATGGCTGCCAGCTTGGGCGAGCGCAGGTGTCCAAGTGACCAAACCGGTGGTCGCATCGATCTGCATACCCGAAGGAGAGGAAATCAAGGAGTAGGTGAGGGACCGGCCCTCGGGATCCACCGCCTGAACGTCGTATTGATACATCGCATCGACGCGAGCCCGGAAATTGGCGCGCGACGTGATGATGGGGTCAAGATTCCGGATCGTTTCGGTGACTCGTAGCGAAAAGGTCTGAGTCGATCGGTTCCCTCGTCCGTCATCGACTTCGAGGGTGACGCTAGCCATTCCAAGTTGACTGACCGCAGGCGTCCAACGGACGATGCCTCGGACCGAATCGATCGTCATGCCCGCAGGCCCCTGAACCAATCCGAAGGTGAGGGGATTATTTTCTGGATCGACAGCTCGAATGCCATAGACGAATCGCTCGTCCACCACGGCTTCCGTGGGTGCTCGCGACAGAATCAGAGGTGCAAGGTTAACCCCGGAAACAATCAAGGAAAAACTTTGCTTCGCCTCCCAGCCCAGCGGATCCCTAGCCGAGACCACAAACCGCTGAAGACCGAGTTGCTCGAGAGTAGGCGACCATCGCAATGTTCCGTATCGCCGATCGATCGATGCGCCGTGAGGTGCTTCCTCGAGGCGCCATTCTACGGGGTCGCCGTCTTCGTCGGTAGCTCTCAAGTCATACCGAAACGGTTCCCCCACTGTTGCCCGAGAGGCGGATGGAGGGGAAACAATTTCAGGAGCGGCGTGAATGGAGTTTGCCAAAACTTGCACCGAGAAACTATGCTCCGTGACTCCGCCGCGACCATCCGCAATCCGTATCGCAACAGGATGCGATCCGACCTGTGCGCTGGTCGGTGTCCACAGCAAGGTACGCATACCCGAATCCAAGCTCATTCCGGGAGGGGCTGTCAACATCGTGATGGTGATCGGGTCCCCGTTGGGATCATCGGCGGCGACAACGTAGGCCCAGGGTTGACCGGCGGGAATACTCGAACGAGCGATCGAACGCACGATCGGAGGCAGGTTGATCGCGCTGCCCGCCACCTGGATCGAAAAACGCTGCTCGGTGCGACCGCCTCGAGGATCCCGCGCTGCGATAACGACCTCTGTTGGTCCCGGAATCGATGGCGCCCAACTGACGACGGCATCCGCATCCGAATCGCTCAGCGGCTCGATGGTCATGCCAGCAGGGGCGCGGACCAATTCCCACGCCAATGGATCGGCCTCTGCATCCTGCGCATGGATTCGATATTCCCACGCGTTTCCGACCGACGCACCACTCGGCGGCTGCGATGAGATCACGGGCGGGGTATTCATGGTATCGACTTCGATACGAAACGCTTGCAACGCGATTCCACCGCTACGATTCGAGACACGAATCACGACTTGCTGCGCGCCCGCTTGATCAGCGCGCGGAATCCAACCAAGCTGACCTGTCAGGGTGTCGATCACCATTCCCTCCGGTCCCAGCGGCAGATCGAATCGGAGCGGAGCACCATCGGGGTCGCGGGCTCGAGCAGCGTAGCGGTACTTGATACCAACAGATGCCACAGGAGATGGTTGGCTCACGAACACGGGGTCGTTAGGCACTGCGAGGCTTTTCCCACCGGAGACGAGAATCGCGAACGACTGTCTGGCAATCCCACCCCGGCCATCGGACACCTCCACCGTGACCGGCTCCGTTTCAAATGCTCCCGTCGTGACCGGCCACCGGATAAGACCCGTCGACGGGTCGATCGTCATACCGATCGGCGATTCCCGCAAGGAAAAGGTCAGCGTATCTCCAATCGCGTCGGTTGCCGTGACTTGATAAACATAGTTTGTGTTGACGGCCGCTTGGACAACGGCTGAACTGGTGATGATCGGGTCATCGTTATCGAAGATGGTAAGCGAAACATTTTGCTCGTCGCGCCCGCCTCGTGCATCCAGAACCTCGATCGCGAAATGAAACATGCCCGATTGATCTGGGGTCGGTGTCCAACGGATCGATCCGCTCGACGAGATCGTCATTCCTGAAGGTGCCCGCAGCAATCGATACGTGACTGGCTCGTTGTTCGGATCGATCGCGATCACTTGATGCGTGATCCCACTTCGGTTCATCGCGGAGGGTGGATCGCTCACGATCACCGGGGCACGGTTGCCGGCGGGTGAGACCACGAGCACGGAAAATCCTTGCTGGGCTGAGCCACCGAGAGGATCGGAGACCTCGATGACGACGCGTTGGGTTCCCAGTTGCTCGACCGAGGGTTGCCAGCCCAACGCGCCGTTCGATTCAATCGTCATCCCGAGGGGTGCGGCGAGCAAACGAAACGTCAGCGTGTCGTTATCCGCATCGACTGCCTTGGGCACGTACGGATAGGATGTCCCTACCTCAGCCAAGGCGATGGGCAGCGATGTGAAGAGAGGAGCACGATTCGCGGGTTTGGGTTGGGCCGAAAGGGAGAAGCGTTGGGAAGCGGTCCCCATGCGCGAGTCGACAACCCGCACCTCAATGGAATGAACTCCCTGGTCTGCGGTGGTCGGCTGCCAGCGTATGTGTCCGCTAAGCTCGCCGATGGTCATGCCCGCAGGTGCTTCCACCAGCTCAAAGCGGATCGGATCCCCATTAGGATCGCTTGCGAGTACGTCGTAGGCGTACGGTGATCCCACCTCCACCTCGACGATCGGAACGCTCCGAATCTCTGGCGGGGCGTTGAGCTTGCCGTAGAACACCAAATCATAAGTAAACGGTACAAGATTTGGGTTGAAGAACTTGGTCGAGAGAAAGCCAGTCGAACCGCTCGGGTTCAACGATCCCCCTGTGACCATGTCGGTGAAATCGTAATAGGGTATCCCATCCGGGGTCACTCCATCCGCATCGCGAACAAGGATCATGGGATCGCTGATGTTGGTGATGCCGACCAAGAGCGGCACATCGGTCGGAAACTGCCCGATATTTTTGATCGCGGTTTCAGCGACCAGAAGCTGCTTCCCTTGGTGGAGCGAAGATCTTGCATATTCTTCGCGAAAGCTACCGGTCACGTTGGCGAACTGAGAGAAATCGAATTGAGCGGGATCGCGCTGCGCGCCCCGGACGATGATGATCTGGGAAGTCGTTTGGCCGCTGGAATCGATCACGGTGAATTCGAATTCATTGTCACCGGGCCCCACAAACAAGGTGACGAAGAAGTTGCCAGCGGCATCGACATCGGTGATCGGCGAACCGTTAACGGTGATGAGGTCGATGGTTGCCAAGGGAAAATCAGCGATGGCTAGTCCCGTGGCGACAAGCGTCGTTCCTGCATTCACCGAACTGCGGTTGCGAGGGCTAGTAACGAAAATCTGTGGTACATCGGCACCAGGTATCCAATCCACGATCGAGTCATCGAGGATTTCGCCAACCGATGCGGTGACAATATCCCGCCCATCGCGGAGCCCCGTATAACGGAACACCACCAAGCCGTTTTCATCGGAGAAACCAAAGCTTTTTTGCGCATTGGCACCCGCAACGTCAAAGTCGACTCGAATCCCTGACAAGGGTGATCCCGTCGCATCCGCAACGCGAGCGGTCAATGTGATCGCTTCGTTGACGGACGCTTCCAGAACAGCGGGTGTCAAGTCGACCGAGTTGACTTTGGCAACCGGCGCTAGCGATTGCCCTCCGACATAGCCATAAGAATCGAACGCACCAAAACCGTAGACGAAGACGCCAAAGGGCAACGGCCCTGCCAATTCATAAACCCCTAGCGCGATGGGAACTTGAGCGCCCGAGAACCCCGTCGATCCGATGGCGACAAACCGGTTGGTTTCCACCGCAACACCATTGAGTTCGATTCGGCCCACGGCTTCGGAGGGCACGACGAGGTTGATGTAGTTGCGATCGAATCGCTGGGCGTTGAGGATCGCACTTTGCACGGGCGTCGAAACCGTATAGCTCGAGAGGAACTGTTCGAAGGGTGGCACAATCATCATCAGCGGATCGCCGACAAAGCTTGGATTGCCGCCAGGTTCCGAGCGATAGTAATTTTGCGAATGAGCATACTGCGCGACCAGGATCGGTTGGTTGGCAACGATATGCCCTGGGCCCGTGATGACTTGCTCGTGATACTCGCCGCGACGGAGGGTGGCTACGACCGTCCCGTTCACCGTCACTTGGGTTCCGTCGGCTTGAGCGAGAAATCGGAATCGGTCGCCGCGTTGCGAGTTTGTCGCTAACGGCATCGTGACAAACTCGCGTCCCCAAGTGTTCGTCGGGGGCAGTTGTTCCACCAAATGATCGGCAGCAAAGAACTGACTCGGAACGAACGAAGCTCGATTCCCCCCAAAGACCGCGATCGGTTTGGTGCTGGTGATGATCGAACCCGTGAGATCCGAGGCTCGACCGGAAACACCACCTGCTAGATCGCGCATCAAATAGGTCTCGCCTCGATCGAGGGTGACGGTATGCGTCGGAATCCTGAACTCGGACTTCAGCACGTTCAGGTAAACGAGTCTTCCTGTCGGCGCATCGAAGGAATACGTCTTGGTCTCGTTGATTCCAAGATCGAGTTGCACTTGTTGATTGAATCCTACCAGCGGCACGATGGGGCCCGCCATTCGAGTCGCGCGGAATCGAAACGTGAGCGAACTGCTGTTGAGTCGTCCGCTCAGAGAAAGGTAGTACGTACCCGTGCTCAGAATCTTGGCGGTGAACCCGAGACCGTCATTGCTGCCACCGCGAAACTGGGAAACTGGCCCCCGGATGTCCCAATCCAGGGGCGTTGACGTCGTTTCTAAGGAATCGATCCTAATCGTATCCCCGGCCGACGCGTCGAACCGGTAGACATGGGCAGCGTGACCTGGGCTGAGCGTGATTTCTAAATCGGTGTTGAAGGGCAATGTAGGTGAGACTGCGAGGTTGTCGATCCGGAAGCGGAATCCGGAGTCGATTGCGCGCCGACTTTGAATCGATACGACGTACTCGCCGGACTCGGGCACTACGATCATTCCTGGTCCGGGAGGTCCTGAATCGACCGCTTGGAAACCCGAATCAAAAAGAACTCTGCCACCGGTGCTGGCGATTCGATAGTTGACATCGCTGCTGAACGGGAGCAAATTGTCGAATCGAATACGAGCCCCGGCTTGGAGGCCGATACGGTACAGGAATTGGCCTTTCGAGGGGACGGTTCCTGCGGCTTCCTCACCGAACCCGAGACTCGGAGCACTTGCGAGTTTATTGATGACGAAACCGAACTCCTGGGGAACCGATGCGTCGCTCTGGAACAGAAGGTAGTGTCGTCCCGATCGCATGACACGGCCTAGACCATCTGCGTCGTCAACGCCGGTTGCTCCAAAGATTCCCTTGGATAGGATCGGGTTCAACCCTTCGTCGTAGATCCCATAAATGAAGGATCCCGAACGACCATCGAAGAGCAATTGGTCGCCAGTCGCTGCGTCGAAGGTGTACAGCACCGCCTCTCGCTGCGTCGGGAAATTCCCGTTGACCAACGTGCCGAACGAAATCGGCGTGCCAAAGGTATCCAAGTCGAGAACACGGAAACGGTAGCTGCCAGAGTCGGTCGATGCATTACCCCGAACGGTTAGACGGTAGGTGCCCGACTGGGGCAAGAAGGCAGGCCCCAATCGGGGAATGTCTTGGGTGTCGTTCGCAAACCCAAATCCGGTGAATAAACGAGTCCCATCGGGCCCTTTCAATTCCACGTTGAGATTGGAGGATTGGGTATTCAAGGCATCGACCAGGATTCGCGTTCCCGCAGGAGCATCGAATGTGTAGGTCGCTTCCCCGCCAGCCGAGATGGTCAGCGTTTGCTCGGCGTTCATACCACTCTTGGTTACTGAAGGATCGGAAACGAGCCTTGGCGCGATCGTGACATCTCCCCCTTCGGCCGTGGTCAATGCACCAACCAACAGGAAGTACTCGCCGTCGAACAGCAATCGCCCAGAAAACCGATTTCCCATTTGCTCGAGCGGAACCGCACGGCCAGCTGAGTCAACCACTTGATAGGTTGTTCGAAACGGTGGGGAGATATTTTGGATTTCCATTTCGAATGTTTGAGCCGCTGATCCATTGAATCGAACTGCCGTTTGTCTTCCCGATGCGACGTTGATTTCGGTTGAAACGCCAAACGCAAGCGATGGGGACGATCTCAAATCGAGCATCCGAAATTCGAATGAGGAGGGTCTAAAGACCGAACCGTCTAAAACGACGTAATAGGTACCCGTCTCAGGCGCGACGAAGATTTGTTCATCGGGTGCCGAAGTCACCAAGATCTGTTGCCCTCCAGGCCCATACACCGTGCAGAGGACATTCCGATCCTGGCTGAGCGCATCATAGTAAATGACCTGACCCGCGATGGCGCTGAAGCGATAGACTTCGGCCATCCCTCCCGGATTGGATGCGCCGCTTACATTTGAGCCGAAAGCAATCGTCGGTGCCGCTTGCATGTCCATCAGTCGGAACCCGAAATCAAACGCGGTCGTGTGCTCTCCGATCATGAGCACATAGTACTTGCCTGTTTCCCGAATCTGCCAAGCACCAAACCGATTGGCAAACGAATCACTGTCGCTCTGCGCATCGAGGATCGCACGCTCGCCGCTGGGTGACAGCAACTGCACACTAACCGAGGGCGCAGGAAATCCCGGAAAGATCGCGTCGTAATAGAGGTGTTGGCCTGCAACAACATCGAAGGCATAGACCTTGGCTTCCCGACCGGTTGGAAAGGATACCGTCACCTTTTCATTGAGATTCGCATGGATCGCTGCAGACGCGATATCGATGAGCTCAAAGTCATACTCGCCTGCATATCCCTCGAATGGCGGAGTCACGACGAGGGAACCCGTTCCTTCGGGGTCGGTACCGAACGGGCCGATGTCTTGGCCGTCGCTATTCCCCAGGCTGAATTCGGATGTGCCGTTGGGCCGAAAGACGCGTGCTTGATTGGCTCGCGTAGCACCCGAATACGGTCCAGTCGCCATGGTGACTTGCGTATTGTCCTGGGTCGCTACCACTAGGTATTGCGTTCCTTCGACCGATGTGATCGACGCGAAGGTGTTTTCGTATCCGAGGTTGATGTACTCCGTCCCGAGAGATGGGACCGGCAGAGCCAGGAACGCATCCGATGTGCTGACCGCAAGATTGAGGCCGTAAACGGTGATCGGTTCATTCGCCACCACGTGAATCCCACGCCGTCCAATGCGCGCGATCCGTTCGGCTTCCACGTCGTAGTCGCTGTCGTCGTCGTTCGTGCCGTCGCCGATGTCCTGGCTCGGCAACTCGACGACCGTCACAACGCCTGGATTGACCACAAATGCGCGGCGAAAGGGTTGCGTCGTCGATGGATCGATCAATCCAGGAATCGTGACCTCGCCCGTAGTGGCGATTTCGCCGGACAGATAGAGGACCTTTTGAGGTTGATTGTTGCCTTCGAAAAGATTGTCCGGAAAACCGACCCAGAATTCCTTGCCTCGCGAATCGATGATCGGTGACGACGGCGGTGCCAACTGTGGGCCCATGCTCGACATGCCTCCTCCCTCCGAGTTCAAAACGCCTGCGTTGGATGAATTGCGAATGGAGATCGGTCTTCCCGGAACCGATCCAACCGGGGGCTGAATGAAGGGGTCGTTCGATGAATTACTCCGAAGATTCCCGTTGCTGCCTTGTTCCGACTGTGGCGCTGTGACCCACATGCTGCCGAGGGCGGGAAGGGGACCAGGGAGAGGCGGAATCGATTCGAAGCGTACCGATTGGATGGTGACAGCCGACGCGGAGTCACCATCGTTGTTGACCAACCGCAGAACGAGCTTCGCCTTGGTACCGGGCAAGACGTCGACCAGAGACAGCGAGACTTTGCTGCTCGTCGCGAGAACATCCGCCGTGTTCGACGCGTCGAGCCCCTCGGTGACATTGAAGAAGGAATCCCGGTCCGTCGCGAGGGTCCGAACCAATGGACGGTCTCGTTCATCGAGCAAGGCTGCCTCGAACGCATCGCGCATGCGACCGTTGCTCGAGGTGTCGAACTGCAGCGATTGGTATTCGAACGTTAAGGTGTTCATGCCGGTCGGAATGACCAGTTCGGAGGTGAGCGTTGTCGAAAGCGAGTTTCCTTCGACGAGCCTTGGCAAACAACCATCCGGGCGATAGGCTCCGGTGCCGCTCCCGGAACCGCCGCGTTGATCGAATTTCCAACTCGGTCCCACGCGATTGCCATTAATCGCATTGATGACCGCCAAGACATCGAGGGGAGTCACCTGATTGTCGCAATCGACATCGACATAGGGTGGGGGTGAGACGCCATTCGATCCTGCGGGTGGGAGTTGGCTGCTGCTGTTGTTCGGCCGAATTTTCGGACCGTTGATTTCGTTGATAATCGAAAGGACGTCGAGCGGGTCCACCGATTGAATCTCGTCGCCTGTCGTATTGAAAGGTTGTAGGACGTTGTGCCAATCGGAAACGAGCAGACGGCGATCTTCGAGTTGCTCCCACCGCAGGCTGCGTCTCCTGGCTGACCTTTGCGGACCGCGCTGAAGCGATCGACGCAGCAGACGCAGCAAACGGTTCCGACGTTGGTGACTGGACATGCACTCCATCCTCAAAAAAAGTTGGGGGCGCCAACGGAATCGGGGGCGTCTCCGGAACTGGCAAAAGAACAAGTGCCCCTGGCAGCCAATCCTTTCAGCGAAAAGCCTCTTTTCCGCGAAAACGATGGCGGAAACTCAAGCAATTTGTCAACGCGCGAGCTGTTGCAGAAGCAAATCGAATCGCGGATCCGACCGGAGACTTGCCAAGTCGGCGTCCACCGTCAACTGATTGCGATGAACGTCTTGTTTCAGGAACTCCAGGGTTGCCGGACGATTCAACGATTCCAAGGCGGAATTGCGGAATCGCAGCGACTCCGTTTCGTTTCCCGCTTGATCGGCGAGAAGGTTGAAGAGACACGCCAGGTCATAAAGGGACGGACCGTCGAGCCCGTTTAAATCCGCAGTCTGTTGAGCGATCTCCACTGCGGGTTGCGCCGCTCCGCTTCGAAGGGATGCGAACGCGAGACGCAACTTCAGCCAGGGGACATCCTCCTTGGGAGCCAGTTCGATCGCTTTCCGCCACATATCGGCGGCTTCGCTGTGGCGAGCGAGTGCTTCGAAACTCTGCGCATGCGCGCCGCAGGCGTTGTAGGCATACGACTGATAGTCTGACCTGGATGGATTTCTCCGATACGCGTCCGTTAGTAAGGTAACGGCTCGATCGCTATAGCGAGTGGCGTTTTCAGGCGATGCCGATCGCAACACATTGCTGTAGTTCATACTGGCTACACCGTTTTGGATGCGATAGTCGATCTCATCCGGGAATTGAGCTATCAGTTCGTCGAAGGTCTTGCATGCTTGCTCGAAGCTTTTGGCTGCGCCATCCGCTTGACCGTTGGCCAGCAGCGTGGATCCCATGAGGGACTGCCCCGCCGCCACAAGATATTCATGTTGTTTTCTCGGATACTCCGCCTGCAACCGCTCCGCCGTCTCGAGTCCTCGTCGAGCCATCTCGAGCGCGTCGGCATTTTTCTGCATCGAGGTCAAGCTCGCCGCATGCGTCTGGTAGGAGCGCGCGAGCGATTCTCGATGCTCGAGCACCGCAGGATAACGAGCGACCAACAGTTCCCGGATGGCATAGCACTCGTTCATGTGTTGTGATCCGCCAGCGGAATCACCTCGCAGATATTCAAGATTCGCGATCGCTGCCAAGCATTCGGCCAGCGAAGCTTGATACTCGTAAACCCCATCGTGATCCGCGACCAGTGCGCGAAACGCACTCAGCGCTTCAGCCATGCTCTCCTCCGCTTTCTCGATGCGGTGGGTATGCATGTACAACAAACCGAGGTTATGCACGACTTGTCCGAGCGTCAGTCGCAACGAAGGATCCTCGGGTGAATCCGACAAAGCCGATTTCGTCAACTCGCGAACCTCTTGAAGCATGGCTTCCCGCTCGTCTTCCTTTTGAAACAACGACAATTGGTTGATCGCTTGCACGAGACTCTGCCGACAGGCTGGATAGGTATCTCGAATCGGCCGAAGCAAATCCGCGGCCGACTGAAAACACTGCGGATCCTTGGTCAGTCGACCTAAATTCACCTGCGAAATGGCCAAGCCATGGATCAGTCCAGGCTGACCGGGAACGTCGCGGACCAAACGACGCTGGATATCGATAGCCCGCAAAAGATTTTCGCGAGCGAGGTCGGTTTGGCCAAGCAGCGTGCGGATTCGACCCAGTTTGGATAACGCGTCTGCCTGCTGCTCGAGAGCCGCGAGATTTGGATTGCCGGTCGAGGGCGAGTCGGTTTGAGGTTGATACTCCGCTAACTTCTCGTAGAGCCGGACCGCGTCGGCGAGCATGTCCGCGCGGACCCGTTCCATGCCGGGTTGATTCGCCAATTGATCGAAACCGACACGCTCCAGCGTCTTGTCGACCGCTTCGAGAGCCGTCTGGTAATTCTTCTCTGCGAGTTGGCTCGCGGACCGCTGCTCCCGGAGCGCTCGACTCATTCGCTGATTGAACACCAGGCTGCTTGCGAGTAAGCATGCGAGGGCCAGCAATGCGCATAATGCGAGGCTTGATTGAATCGGAAAACGCCTTGCCAGTTTCCAGAGACGGATCAGGTAAGGGGTGGGCTTGGCCAGAATCGCGAAGCCGTTTTGAAAGCGTCGCAAATCCTCCAGGAGATCCGCCGCGGACGCATAACGATCGGCTGGGTTCTTTTCGACGCACTTCACACAGATCGTCTCTAAATCGCGCGGGATCGAAGGTCGTAGGGCGCGGGGACGCACAGGGTCCGAGTTGCGAACTTGGTCCAGAACCTCTAGGGCTGTCGAGCCTTCGAACGGTGAGCGACCGACCAAGGCTTCGTAGAGGACCACCCCCAAGGAGTAAATGTCGGTCGTTTCGGTGATGGTTTTGTTTGCCCCGGACGCTTGCTCTGGCGACATGTACTTGGGAGTCCCCATCAGGTGACCGGTCACGGTCTCTCCGTCCATCGCCGTGGTTTGCTTCGCCAATCCAAAGTCGACGATCTTGGGGTGGATCGACTGCGATGGTTCGCCGAGTGCTGCAGTCGAGGCGGACGGTACCGCCTCGAGGAGAATGTTCGAGGGCTTCAGATCCCGGTGGATGATGCCGCGGGCATGGGCGTGGCCGACCGCATCGGCCAGTTGAATTAGCAATCGCGCTGCATTCTGAGGATCCATGGGGCCATCCACGAGAAGCTCGGCCAGCGTGGGACCGTGCACGACTTCCATCGCGATGTAGGGAGTCCCATCCTGTTCGCCTACGTCGAAGACCTGAGCGATGTTGGGGTGGCGAAGGGTCGCGATGACCTGGGCCTCTCGGCGAAATCGCGACAGTTCCTCGGGATGCGCGTCAGGGCCTCGATGGATCATCTTGAGAGCGACATCCCTACCCAAAGCGGTTTGTCGCGCTAGGTAGACGACTCCCATTCCCCCACGAGCCAATTCGCGGACGATATCGTAACCTGCGACCAATCGAAGCGAGGGGCGTGTGGACTCCGGTACCGACCGGAGCAGTTGGACCAACGTGTCTTCCGGCAGCGTCTCCATCCATGTGGTGCATGGATCGCAATGCGCCAGGTGTTCAGCTATTTGGTTGAGTGCCTCATCCGACAGGTTTCCTGCGGAGAATGCTCGTATCTGATCTTGCGTGGGGTGTTTTTGCCCAGGCTCGGCAGGCTCAGTGGTTTCCGTTCGAGTTTCCATCCATACGCTCCGACGAATGCGTGACGTGTTGGCCCTACTCAGTAGAGCGTATGGACTCCATTCCTTTCATTCCCGGGAAAAAATTATTCCAATTCGATCATTCCACGCGCCTCGTCCCGGAGCGCCTTGAGGACTCGGGATTTTGCGATCAGTGCCGCATTCACCGTGATGCCAAGCATGGAAGCGGTTTCGCTGGCGCGACATCCCTGGAGGACTTGCAAACGAAAAGCTTCCCAGCTCGTCCCGGTGAATCGATGCTCGACCAGTTCCAGCAATCGCTTGGCAACGTGGACATCATGCTCCAACTCCCACATCACGTTGGGATCGCTGTTGGGATCCTCCATCGACGCCAATAACGCGTCCGTGTTAGGAGAGGCATGCGTGCGACGCGATCGCCAAAACCATTTCAATCGATTCACGATCATGATGCGAAGCCAGCGGCGAAACGCCCCCGTATGTCCGTTGTGGCGAAACTGGGGGATCTCGCGGAAGACCGTGTGGAAAATGTCTTGCGTTAAATCGTCCAAGTCGCTGCCGCTGATTCCGTATCGTGCCAGCCACCGCTGCAGCAATGGCGAGTAGATTGCATGCAACCTGTCCCAATCCGCGTCGCTGGACCGGTCGCTCAGTCGTTCAAGGAGGCTCAGAGATGTGTCGAAGCTCATTGGAAGTCGGTCGGCAATTTGTTTAGAGGAGTACGCTCCAACTACCATTATAACTTCTGGCTGAGTACAACCTGAAAGATTACCCCCTCAATCGGGCGACTTGCGGTCGATGGCCTAGGACCATCGATGCAGTCGCTTATCTCCAAATATCCCGATCCAGCATGCGAAAATTGATGGCCTCTTCGATGTGATGCGGTTCGATATCGGCCGATTGCTCAAGGTCCGCAATAGTCCGCGCGACTCGGATGATTTTGTCGTGGGCCCGCGCCGACAGACCCATTTCACTCACAGCCGCACGCATGCGCTGCGTTTGTACCTTGCCCAGCGGACACCACTCGCGCAGCTCGCGGCTGGTCATCTGGGCATTGGTGCGTGTCTTGGAATCCGCAAAGCGCTGCCGTTGGATCTCGCGAGCCATCGTCACTTGCTCGCGCATCTGGCCGCTGCTGGTACCCGGCGGACCGTTGGACAACTCCTCAAACGGAACAGCCGGAACCTCGATATGGATGTCGATGCGATCCAAAAGCGGTCCGGAAATGCGGGACATGTAGCGTTCGATCTGCGACGGCGAGCAATTGCAACTCCTGCGAGGATCGGTCCGATAGCCGCAGGGACACGGATTCAACGCCGCCACCAGCATGAAGTCGGCCGGGAACGTCGTGCTGCGCATCGCCCGCGAAATGGTCACCACGCGATCTTCGAGCGGCTGACGCATCACCTCGAGCGTCTTACGGTTGAACTCGGGCAACTCGTCCAAAAACAACACACCGTTGTTCGCCAAGGACACCTCGCCCGGCGACGGAGGACTGCCTCCCCCAACCAACCCTGCGTCACTGATCGTATGGTGCGGAGATCGAAACGGCCGCTGGACCATAAGTGGCTGACCCGGTTGCAAGCGACCCAACGCGGAATAGATGCGAGTCGTTTCAATCGATTCACCCGGCGACAACGTCGGCAGGATCGAAGACATCCGCTTGGCCAGCATCGTCTTTCCAGATC
>JBKDPB010000011.1:0-9121 GCA_046342615.1 Planctomycetota bacterium
CCCATTCGCGACGTCCCAGACCTCGCGGGCCAGTAGGGGCGCGTAGGTGAAACTGGCCTCGTCGTAGTAGAGTTGCAAATCCTTGTCGCCAATCATGTCGAGCAAGATGCCAGCCCGATAACGGTGCGCAGGAGGCTCCGCAGCATATTGCTGGGCAAAGTAAGTCGAACCGACAAAGTACTCGCCCTTCTGTTCCGCAAAGACCAGTTCCTCCGCATCAAAAAAGACAAAATCGACGCCGATCGCAATCGGTGCATCCTTGATGGCGTGCCCCAGTTCCATGAGCGCGGCGGTGCTGCTCGCCCCGTCGTTGGCACCGACAAAGAGCCCGAAACGATTCTTGGGATCGCGATCCGGAAAGGGACGCGTATCGTAGTGGGAACAGAGCAGCACCCGATCCTTGCGGTCCGGATGCCACTGGACGATCAAATTCTTGACCTCGACGGGCTGACCGGTCTCCGGGTGCCGATGCGGAAAGGACTGCCAGAGCACCTGTGCCCCTAGTTTTTCAAAGTGCGATTGCAGGAGCGATTGCTGCTGGATCATTCCGGGAGTGCCCGTGGTCCGCGAACCGATGGCGCACAATTGCTCCAGGTACTTGATCGCTCGAGCCGAATTGAGCGGGGAGGGTGGCGTCCATGTTTTGTCGACGGTCCGCGTGACCGCCTCGGCTGGGCCCGTCGCGCGGGTCGGAGCGAAATCGACCCATGCCTGCCACCCCAGGAAAGCCGCGCCTGCCACGGTCGCCAGCAAGAAAGTCCCAATCCACCGCGTTTTCTTGGAGAGCAAGGTGGCTGTACCGTTGAGGGAAAAAGAAAATGCGGCTTCCTACCGCGCCAGAAGATCCTTCTGACGTGGAATTGTTTGGGTTGTCAGGTCGCATGTCAATCAGGGCATGCGGAAAACATTTGGCACGCGGATTGCATCCATTGGATTTTCGTCGAATTCGGATGCTGTCACATTGACAGACGCCTGTCGAGCTCCGGAGTCGAGGCCTTTTGAACCGAGAGGGTGTAACGCGATGGCTCCTTTTCCATTCCAGATTCGTCAGTTGCCCACCGCTTTGCAGGATTTCGCGAGCGAGATGGAGAACATTGTCGAGACCGTGCTGAACCAAAGCGGTTGCAGCAATGCCGCGTGTGACAAACCAGCGGAAGCGACCTTTGCTCCTCCCTTGGATATTGTTGAGGATGAAAGCGGTTTCAGTCTGTACCTCGATCTTCCGGGCGTCGAGAGCAACGGCCTGAAAGTCGAATTGCTCGAGGACAAATTGCACTTGTGCGCCACGCGGACAGCGACCCCGCTCAACGCAGGGGCGGTGGTGCATCGCGGCGAACGCACGCTCGGAAAATTTGCTCGCAGCATTCGTCTGCCCAAGCAGATCGACGCCGAACGGATCGCTGCCGAATTGAAGCACGGGGTGCTGCATCTGCGGCTTCCCAAAGTCCCCAAGGCGACATCCCGCCAGATCGAGATCCGCACCGGCGACTGACAACACCCGCGATCGAATGTAAGTGCTTCATCGCTCGAGAAATAGAATCGAAAGCCAGGGACGTCCCGCGCGTTCCTGGCTTTGTTGTTGGGGGAACACCGTCGACGCAGCCTGTAAAAAGAGCGACCCATCGTTTACACTCGGAGCGTTTCCCGAACCCTCGAGTCAAAAATCGCAATGGAACAGCAATACCTCGACCTCCTGCAACGGATCCTCGATCGTGGCGATTTCAAATCGGATCGCACGGGCACTGGGACCAAGAGCGTGTTCGGGGCGCAGATGCGATTTTCCCTGAGCGATGGTTTTCCACTGCTGACGACCAAGAAGCTCCCCTTTCGGCACATCGCGCATGAACTTTTTTGGTTTCTGCGCGGTGAAACCAACATCCAGTATCTGCGCGACCATCGGGTCTCCATCTGGGACGAATGGGCCGATGAACACGGGGAACTCGGCCCGGTGTACGGCAAGCAATGGCGATCGTGGGAATGCCCGGATGGTGCATGCATCGACCAGATAGCCGACGTCGAGAAGCAGATTCGCTCCAATCCGGACTCGCGGCGACTGATCGTCAGCGCATGGAATGTCGCTGATATCTCCAAGATGGCCCTCCCACCTTGCCATCTCTTGTTCCAATTCTATGTCGCGGGGGGACGACTCAGCTGTCAACTTTACCAACGCAGCGCGGATATGTTCTTGGGCGTTCCCTTCAACATCGCTTCCTACGCCCTGCTGACAACGCTGATGGCTGCGAGCACAGGATTAGAACCCGGCGATTTTGTCCACACTCTGGGGGACGCGCACCTGTACACCAACCATTTCGAACAAGCTCGCGAGCAACTCGGACGCTCTGTCCGCAACTTTCCCACGTTGAAATTGAAAGCCAAACGGAGCAGTATCCTCGACTTTCGCTATGACGATCTCGAGCTGATCGGCTACGATCCGCATCCCCACATCGCAGCACCCGTCGCCGTCTAGGTCATCGATAACCCGTCGGTCCGGATGCGCTCACCATCGGCGGATACGTGCCCCAGGCAGGTGGCATGGTCGTGGGTGCAGTGCGACCCCAGAAATTCGGCGCATTCGAAGCATACACGGTCGAGTTGGGAACCGTGGCCGCAGAAGCCATCGGCATCGCCGAAGCAGGGCTCGTCTGGAACATATTCGAGGAGTACAACGAACCCGTGGAATACAACCACGAAGTATACGGTGATGTGCTCGGCGCCGCTCCGTAGGGAGTACCCGCATACGGATTCGGTGCATACGGATTCGGTGCATACGGATTGGCGGCATACATGTTGGTTGGAGTCGATGATGGCGGAACAGCAACCGTCGGATTGGTAGGCACGCTGGGCATTGGAACGGATCCGGGCGCATTGACCACGCTGGGATTGGATGCGACCCACGCCGACGGCACGGGAACCAGGGTAGAACTGTAGGTCACCCCGTTGCCGACCACGATGCTGCTTGGGGGGGCGTTGCTCGGAGAGGCGGTATTGGCTGGAGGGGCGGAGGCGAAGGCATAGCTGGCTGGAGTCGTTGCCGTTCCTGACGTCGCCATGGTGTTGGCGGGTGAGGGAACCATGGTTTGCGGAGCGTTCCACGCGACGGTCGGCGACGTATACGCATAGGTCGGGGAGCCGTAGGGTGCGCTTGGGTAGTCAATCGAACGGGTCGGATAGCGAGCGCTGGTTCGCGAGGCCTGAGCAACCATGGCGGATTCCTGGACGATATTGCTCGCCATCGGGCCGGCGCTGGGGGGAGAGGTTAGCGGCCGGTCCACGAACTTCGCTCGCTGTTCGCTGGCGTTGACCATCATCGGGACCATGCGCGAGATTTCCCGCTCCTCATATTTCTGGTACGTCGTCATCTGCATGGCCTGCACATTGCGAGGCTGATACTGCACAATAGGGACGTACTCGAGAATTTGCTGGGGCGGAGTGAACGGATTCCAGCTTGGGATCGATCGAGGGCGAAGCTGCCACGATACAACTTGCTCGTATTGAGTCGCGGTTGTGGGGCGCGGTTCCTGCACCCAAGTCGGCACCCACACCCGCTCCTTGACTTCTCGATACTCATATTTGGGAACCGTCACCGTTTCGGACATCACATAACGGCCCCATGGTTGACCGGTGTTCATGTCCATAAAGGTCATGACGGGCGCCGGAGCCGTAAATTGATCGCTCGGCGCAATCGATGTTTGGGCCCGCGCTGCGGGTGGAGTCCACAGCAACAGCAACGCTGCCAGGAGAGGGAATCGCAAAGTGAATCTGCCTGACTGGTTCATGGGGCTAGTCCGTTGCCCAATCACGGGAACCCGATTAATGCTAGCATCCGCTGCCCAATTGCAATCGTTGCAGCGAAGGCAGGCGACAGGGAAACTAACGACGAGGCTTGGTCGTACCGTTTCTGGCCCGCTGACGCAAGGTCTAGTTTCCGAGGATGGGCGTTGGTTCTATCCGGTAGAGGAAGGTGCGTTGCACTTGCTGCCCGACGACGCGATCGCGATGGGGTGATGGTTTGTTGGCCCGACATCTCCCGTGCGATTCATTGGGATTCCATTGGGGTGTAGGGACTCGAACCCCAACTAACAGAGTCAGAATCTGTCGTGCTACCGATTACACCACACCCCAGTCGCTCCTCGATTTCGAGCAGCATGGATTCTTTATAGCTGCGAACGGATCGAAAATCCATGGGTTGAATCGCTTCATCAACCTCCAAAGTACCGGGACAGGTGAATGTAGTCATTGAAGATGGCCCACGCCATCAGGCATAGCAGGCCGAATACCCCTGCCAGGGTCAGTTTCATTTGCAATTCCTCATCCACGGGCCGTCCGAAGATGGCCTCCGTCGCCAGGAAGACCATATGGCCGCCGTCGAGGGCAGGAATAGGAAGAAAGTTGACGATGGCGAGATTCGCACTCAGCAAGGTCAAGAACATGAGGAGGGGAGAGATGCCTCGCGAGGCCGCGTCGGTGGCTTGGACCGCGATGGATCCCGGACCGCCGATGGCGTTGAATGCCTTGCCTTGGATCAGAAGGCTCAGGAAGTCCACGACGTCACCCAACCGGCGCCACACTTCAGCGCCACCCATCGACAGGGCGGAGATCAATCCATCGGCGAGATGGGTTTTTCTCAACGGCATGAGCGCCAGACCGCGGTCGGGCCAATGCAGTTGATCCGACTGTTCGACGGCGATTTCCACCGACTGGACTTTACCATTTCGTTCCAGGTCGACGGCGACGGGGAGTTCCGCGGGCAGGAATTGAACCATTTCGAAGAAATACTGGATGCTGTGCGATGCATCGACGGGGATCTTCTCAAGAAGGGATTTTGAATTGAAGACATCCTTGAAGTATTCCTTTTGCTTTTCGGTGCGGAACAAGAACTGCATTTGCTTGATGACATCGCCTGGCAGAATCCCCTTTTTGGCAGCCAAGCTATTGGGTTCGACGCTTTGCACTCGGTCGGTGACTTTGTAGGTCAATCCTGCACCTGGCAATTCGAAACCTGAGGGGGCGAGCGTCAGGATCAATTCGGCCACTTGGAATTCCTCGGGGACGGTCCATGCGAGGGGAACGATTTGCGAATCGCCCCGCTGCAAGTCCAAGGTAACCGTTTGTCCTGCCATGCCTGCGACGACCAGTGGCAGGTTCATTCCGTCTTCGATCGGGTTGCCGTTGAAGCGGATGGGCTTATCTCCGACTTGAATCCCAGCTCGTTCGGCGGGCGACCCCGTAGCGATGGCGACGACATCTTGTATCTCGAACCGAATCCCGAGGCTTTTGAGGGGGAGCGGTTTGAGTTCGACATCCAGCTGCTGTTCTTGCTTATCGACGATTCGACGGACCTGGAGGTTCACGGTCTCATTCAGTCGAGGGTGCAAAACGCGATCGAGTTGGTAAGCGAGCGGAAACTCGCTGTGATTGTTTTGGGAGAACGGCTTGCCATTCAACCCGACAATGGCGTCTCCCGGCTTGAGATCGCCGAGGTTCGAACCGGACCCTCGAACGTGGGGATCGAACGCATGTTTGTCGTTGAGCTTGGCGATCCTCGGCCCTGCGATTCCGAGCCGAAGTTGTTTGATCTTTGCATCGGCGGGCGAGTGGACGGTTGTACCCGCAATGTTCAAGCTGGTTCGCGTACCGTCCCGATCGTAGGTGAGAGCAACGGGTTTGTTGGGATCGCGAATACCCGCCAAGAGAACTTTCTGGGACATATCGCTGAAGGACAGTTGATCGTCGACGGTCGTCCCGACTTGAACGATTTTGTCCCCGGATCGGATCCCCGCTTTCCACGCGGGATCGCCTGGGATCACCGTATGGACCACGGCAGGTTCGTAGGGTACGCCGATCTTGTAGGCGACGGCTGCCATCAGCACGCCAAAGATGAGGTTCATCACGACCCCGGCGCTGATGATGATCATCCGGGCGAAAACCGGTTTGGCGGGGTAGGATCGAGGATCGAGTCGCGAGCGTCCTTGACCGTTCGCGGGCGCATCGGGATCCTGCTCGCGAATCCGTTCCGCTTCCTCTTTGAGTTTTCTCGGATCATCGTCTTGACCGAGCATCTTTACGTACCCACCCAGCGGAATGATCCCGATTCCATACTCGGTTTCTCCCCACTGGACATGAGCCAATTTCGAGGGGAGCCGGATGGGTCCGATGGAGATCGGGACATCGAAACCGACATAGAACTTTTCGCATTTGACGCCGAACGTTTTCGCGGCGAGGAAGTGCCCTAGTTCGTGTACGAAGATGACAAATCCCAGGCCGAGCACGACCAGCAAGATGTTGTAAAACCATGTGCCCCAAGATTCCAAGGTCGACGTTTCCGCCGCCAGGATCAGTCCCTGCGTGGCATCGACGAGAAGGAAACCGCAACCGTGCAATAAGCTATCTAGCATGAGACTTTGATCCAACGTGAGACTTCGTCGCGCGACCATTGATCCAACCGCATGAGCTCTGCGAGGGTCGGCGAAGGGGAGTAGTGATGATTTGCCAAAACGGATCGACATGCGGCAGCGATCTCGGTCAAGCGAATTTTACCGTGCAGAAACAGGTCCACCGCAGCTTCGTTGGCGGCGTTGAGAACCGCGCCGCAGGTACCGCCGCGCCGAGCGACCTCGAAACCCAATTCGAGAGCGGGATAGCGTTCCAGGTCGACAGGCTTCCAATCCAACTGATAGGGTTGGCCCCAGTCGATCTTGCGGGCTGGGGAATCCAACCGCTTGGGATAGGTCAGGGCGTATTGGATGGGGAGCCGCATGTCGGGCGGACTCATCTGGGCGATCACTGAACCGTCGCAAAACTCGACCATGGAATGGATGATCGACTGCGGATGGATGACCACTTCGATTTGCTCGGGTGAAACCTGAAATAACCATCTCGCCTCGATCACTTCGAGCGCTTTGTTCATCATAGTGGCCGAGTCGACCGTGATCTTTTTTCCCATATTCCAGGTGGGATGCGCAAGAGCGTCGTCGACGGTTGCGTCGGCCAAGGACTCGATCGGCCACTCCCGCAGCGGACCGCCGCTGGCAGTGAGGATGAGCCGCCGCACCTCGCGCGCGTCCTGGCTGGCGCGGATCGATTGGAAGATTGCGCTGTGTTCGCTGTCGACGGGGATGAGTTCGGCTCCGGAACGTTGAGCCGCATCCATCAGCAACTCGCCAGCAACCACCAGCGACTCCTTGTTGGCCAGCGCGAGTCGTTTGCCGGTTTGGGCGGCCGCGAGAGAGGTTTCCAAGCCTGCAATCCCGACAATGGCTGCCACGACGACATCGATGTCGCCCTTGGCAACGGCATCGACCAAGTTCGCCATGCCGTGCGCTCGCCGGTTGTCCGAGGTGGGATCGCGGAGCCACTGAGCCACCTCGGGGGTGCAAGGGCCGGTCACCACCGCATGCTTGGGCCGGTGCGCGGCGCACTGTTCTCGGAACAAGTCCAGCCTTTCGTGGCAGGAAATCAAAGCCAGATCAAAGGCATCGGGATGGTGAGCGATGACGTCCAAGGCGGACCGCCCGATGCTCCCGGTGGAACCGAGGATGGCGATTCTGGGCGGTTGGTTTATCGACATGGTTTCCACAAAGTGTCTGACACCTTTAAGGGCTAGCGACTGCCACTGCGCCTCGCAACCCGTAGCACCGTCAAAATCCTGCCATCCCGACGACCGGAATTTTAGGCTTTGAGACCGAAATCCTCAACGTCAAACCCTGCCCAATCGTCGTCTCGGATGCATAATTACCGCGTGGCGACCACCGATGGCAATTCGGCTCCACAGCGGCGAGCTTCCCTTTCCCAACCAAAGACGATAGATGGCAGACGACTCCAAACCCGATCGACGCTCTGGCCAGGGCGGCTCCCCCCAAGCGAACAACTCCTGGTTGATGTACACCCTGCTGGGGGTCCTCGTGGTGATGGCGGCCATCAGCTTTATCTCGTCCGCCCTGTTCCAGGACATCCGCTACCCGGACCTGATATCGCTGATCGAAGCCACGCGGTACAGCGATGCTTCCCAAACTCAGCAAGAGGAGAAGTTCGAGGGGAAAATCATCGTCACCAACGACTCCGAACGACTGGAACTGAGCCGGATTCGGGATGTGGAAGTGGACGAAAAGACGGTGCGCGGCAAAGTCACCGTCGCCAAGATTGTCGACGGCCGAGCCACCAACCCCATGCAGCGCGAGTTCCAGGCGATCAAGGACAACTCGGAGGGGACGAACACCGAACTCAAGCAGAAGCTGAGCGCCGCGAACATCGCGTGGAGGCATGCTCCGGGCCAAAGCATGCTGACTCAATTCTTTTGGTTCTTCTTCCTGCCGATCTTCCTCGTCAGCGCGATCTTCCTGTACGTGATGCGCCGCATGGGAGGGATCAGTTCCCCGATGCAATTCGGCCGATCTCGAGGCAAACTGTACGCCCAAGAGGACATCGGGGTCACGTTCCATGATGTCGCCGGAATCGACGAAGCGGTGGAAGAGGTTCGCGAGATTGTCGATTTCCTGCGACATCCCGAAAAGTACCAGAAACTCGGCGGCCGCATTCCGCGCGGAGTCCTACTCGTCGGCCCTCCGGGAACCGGAAAAACGCTTCTCGCGAAAGCGATTGCCGGCGAAGCAGGCGTCCCCTTCTTTTCCCTCTCGGGTTCCGACTTCGTGGAGATGTTCGTGGGAGTCGGCGCTGCTCGCGTGCGAGACATGTTCCAACAAGCCGTCGCCAAATCTCCTTGCATCATCTTCATCGACGAGCTCGACGCACTTGGAAAGAGTCGCGCCGGAAATGTCGTTGGCTCGCACGACGAGCGGGAACAGACGCTAAATGCTCTGCTCGTCGAGATGGATGGCTTCGACGCCAACTCGGGTGTCATTGTGATGGCAGCCACCAATCGCCCCGAAACGCTCGACCCGGCTCTGCTCCGAGCGGGACGATTCGATCGCCACGTGCTCGTCGATCGTCCCGACAAGCAGGGACGCGAGGATATCCTGAAAGTGCACGTCAAGAACGTGAAACTCGCTTCCGATGTCGAGCTCAAGCAAATCGCAGCGATCACCCCGGGGTTCGTCGGAGCCGATCTTGCAAATCTTGT
Organism: Planctomycetota bacterium; assembly: GCA_046342615.1. Classification (GTDB taxonomy): domain Bacteria; phylum Planctomycetota; class Planctomycetia; order Pirellulales; family Pirellulaceae; genus JBKCUI01. The sequence continues at coordinate 9,077 of JBKDPB010000011.1, forward strand.
CAACGAGGCCGCCCTCCTGGCAGCCCGAAAGGGCAAGAACAACGT
>JBKDPB010000012.1:0-3966 GCA_046342615.1 Planctomycetota bacterium
CCGTAGTCCCGTGCGAAATCGTTCGATGCACCGGTCGTCACCGCCACCCCCAAACCCGAGTCGGATTCAAAAGATGGGGCCGGAGCGTCGATGATCCCAAGGGGCTCCCATGCAGCCAACTGATCCATGAACGCCACGCGATTGCCTGCATGCAGCACTTGCCATCGATCCCCGAGGTGAAACCGAACATTCCATGCATGCTGCAACAGATGGCTTGTGAGGGACGCGAAGATACGGAGCATCCAGTCCCGTTCTTCGCTGGAACATTGCGAGGCGCCGACCACATCCAAGCCAATCGAAACCGATTGGCGGCTGCGGGATTGACGCTCGAATACCACGAGATTGTCTCGCCGTGCCGTTTGGGCCCAGTGAACTTGCCTGAGCGAATCTCCCTCGCGATACGGACGAACCCCCATCCAATCGCCGTCATCACCGACGCGCTGCGACAAGCCGCCAATTCCCAAACGCTGAGTCCCGGAATTCTCGGGGACATCCGTCAAACGAACGGTGCGAGGCCAGACGATCAGCGGTTCAGCGACCTGCAAAATCCGACTGTTCGACCAGATCCCAAACGGAAAGGCTGTCGTCAGCCGAACCGCATGCTTGGGGTAGATGCCGCGAGATGAAGGCTGGCAGTCCCATCGAAATCGAGACCGAGTCCATCCTGGAACCTTGCTGAGACTGATGGGTTGCCCCGGCGCGTCCACCTGACTGGAGATCGCATCGTCCGCTTGGACGACCAGACCCCATGCCGGCCACGGCCAACGATTGGTGATCGTGAGCGTCGTGTCAATCGTCTCTCCCTCGTCGCAGCGACTCGGATTCCAACTCAATTCACCCCGAATTCCCATCATGGAAATCCAAGGCCATAACGCTCCGATGATTCCTACCGCAGCCACAATACCCGCAGCCATGTAGGCTTGATGCGATACGTAAATCCCCAGAAGGAGCGAAGCAGCAAACGCGAAGAACACCCATCCGATCGGACGCTTCAGCCAGTACACATACCTGTTTGCCCATGGGCAAAAGTCATAGTGCATGGCTGACCCCATGCGGGTCATCAGTTCTTGGGACATGGTATGAGGAATCCTCAAACGAACAGATCAGGAAGTTGCGGTGGTCGATTCGAAGATGCATCGATTCAAAGACGCATCGATTCGGATACACAGCGACACGGAAGCACAGCGGGCGCGGAACCATTCCCGCGCGCTCCATCGCTCACGACATCGAGAGGTCGCGGGGAGGGGCCCTCGAACGGGCCATAAACGGATCGACGACGCGATCGCTGGAAAAGATCTCGATCACCCCATCGCTCGCCGACGGACCAACGGCCAAGTCGCATGGTGTTACCCACCACGATTGCATCAACAGCGACAACTGAACGCACAGGTCGCACACGTGACGCTTGGCGGCCAGCCGCGGTTCGCGACTCGTGTTTTCCGACTGCGACTCCCTCGGGCCAGTCGTTGATGGACAGACCGCGGGGCCTGAAACCGCCGGGCCCGAAACCGCAGAACAACAAACGCTCGGTGCCGCATGCCCCCGACAGGCATGCTCCCCTCGGCGAAACCGGGAAGTCGAATCGTCGGACGCTGCATCGCCGGACAAAATTGAGCCCGAATCCGGCATTTCGTCGCAACACCCCCCGTGCGAATCGCCCGCTGGGTTGCAAGTCGTGCAAACGGTCCCAAAGGGGTGGTGAGTCCACTGATGAACGGCCGGGCCTAGGCACGAAAACGCTAGGTAGGTCGCTAAAACAGCGAAATTCAAGGTTTTCGTGAGGCTGCGGAACACTATGCGTTACCCCCGCCACCGGACAATCAACACGTTTTGAAAAATACGCAGCAGGAAGCCATGACGTTCAAATCTTCAAAAAATTACAACTCTGTCAGTATTCTCCAAGCGGTTGGGGAAGTCAAGGATTCGAGCCTGAGTTGATGTTTTGGTAGGTTTCGTTTGCTTGGATCTAGCTGGTCTCGCATAATAGGGGGGAACAAAGATGAAGCGGGGGGAAATACCCCCCTAGGAAAAAGGGATAACCTATGACGATGAGAAGGTTCGATCGCTACCGCCAACCCGGATTTACCCTCGTGGAATTGTTGGTCGTATTGGCCATCATCGGCGTGCTCGTTGGACTGCTGATGCCGGCGATCCAAGCCGCTCGCGAAGCCTCGAGGGCGATGAGCTGCAAAAACAACCTTCACCAAATCTCGCTCGCGGTGGACATGTTCCACCATGCCAACAATTGCTACCCACCCGCTCGGTATCAACCTCGACCAGGCGACGTCAAAGGACTCGACTGCGGTGGATCGGAAACCACGTGGCTGGTCCGGATCATGCCGTATGCGGAAGCGTTGAACATCGAAAGGCAATGGGACTATTCGATTCCGTATGGGGATCATCCCGAGGTGGTTCGATCGCAAAACCTTTCCATGTATTGCTGCCCCTCGCGTCGCTCGGCAGAGGATGCCGTGGGTCTGGGCGATCTGATTGGCTCGGGAACGATTTGGGTTACGCTCCCATGTGGTTGTCGTTATCCCATCCCCGGCGGTGGCGGCTCGGCGATGGGAGCGGTTGGCGACTACGGCGCCAACCACGGCGATCTCTCTCCCGGCTCATCGGGCTTGCCGACCGACTTCAATTACGGAGGCAACGGGACGGGGATCATCATTTCGAGCCGAGCTCGTTGTATCGACGGGGCACCGACAGGTTGGGTCGATCGCATCAGCCATCGCCATGTGCTGGACGGACTCAGCAACACGCTGTTGGTTGGCGAAATGCACGTGCCGATCGGCAAACTGGGCAAATCGCCTCAGGATGCATTCATCTACAACGGCGACAAGCTTTACAACTTCGCCAGAATTGGTGGCCCGGGGGCTCCGATCTCGACCAACCCGCGAGGTGAAGGAAACGATTTGGTTCGGTGGGGCAGCTGGCACGGCGGGTTCTGCCAATTCGCCGCGGGAGATGGCAGCGTGCGATCGATCAGCAACAACATCGATACCGAAACACTCGGCAAGCTGTGCAATCGGGGCGACGGTGGCACGGTGGTATCGGAAGAGTAATGCGTTCGAAGCCGTCCTTTCGATTCCTGCTGTTTGCCTCGGTCGCATGCATGTCCGCAGCCGGTTGCAACAGCGGGCGACTCAAGACCTACCCGATCCAGGGCAAGGTCGTTTTCGCCGATGGCAGCCCCGTGAAAGTTGGCACGGTCGAAACCAAATCGGTGGACCACGGCGTCCAAGCCACCGGCAACATCAATCTCGATGGTACGTTCACCCTAACCACCTACAACCCCAACGACGGTGCCGTCGCCGGCCAACATCGCTGCGTGGTGATCCAGTTCATCCAGCTCGAGGAAATCCCCAACTACCGACCGAGCACCATGGGAGTCGTCAACCGCAAACACAGCATGTACTCCACGAGCGAATTGAGCTTCACGGTCAAGCCTGGCGAAGCCAACACGGTTCAACTCGTTGTCCAAGGCGCCGATCCGATCCTTCGATCCACCGACGATCACGGACACGAGCCGGTACCCGAAGAACCTAAGGACCAGAAGAGCCAGTAGCCGCCTCCGATTGTGAAGCGGCGGGATTCCTGGTAAAAAACGAAGGGAGTCCGAGAACGTGTATCCTACTGTAGCCCTCTTCTATCAAGGCGGCGATGCGTGGCATACCATCGCGTGATCGGTTTTCCCCGAGTGCGTGAACGAGTGCACTTGACGCCGGATGGGTGGCAGAGCGGTTTAATGCACCGGTCTTGAAAACCGGAGACGTCGTAAGGCGTCCGGGGGTTCGAATCCCTCCCCATCCGTTGTTTTTCTCTCAGCGTCGACGATAGTTCGTACTCCTCTCCGCGATGGACAGCATGCAATGGTTGTCCCGGGCTGACGGCCCGATGGCCCGTCATGTTCTAGCCCGGGCCGAAGACCCGGGTTGGATGCACACCATCTCCCGAAGCCCTGGA
>JBKDPB010000013.1:0-24402 GCA_046342615.1 Planctomycetota bacterium
GTGCTGTTGCGTGCAAGCCGACGAGTCGGCCCAGTGGAAGAAACATCCCATCAATCATCTCTCTCCCTACGAGGCTGCTGGGGTCGCTGATTTCAATGGCGATGGCAAGCCGGATGTGTTCTGCGGCGATTCGTGGTATGCGGCTCCCGATTGGGTCCAGCACCAAGTCCGCAACATTCCGCCGGGCCCCAACCCGCAATATCACGAGGACTTTGCCGACGCTCCTCTCGACGTCAATGGTGACGGCAAAATAGATATCGTAACCTGCTCCTATTTCAGTCGACGGATCGCTTGGGTCGAACAACCGCAGGACCCAACGCAATTGTGGACGGAACACGCCGTCGATATGCCCGGCTCGATGGAGACCAGCTATCTTGTCGACCTCTATGGCGACAAGACACCGGTTTTTCTGCCGAATGTTGGCGGACAAGTTCTTCTGTACGAACTCGTTTCCCGATCGCCGAGTGTTGAGTGGAAGAAGCGAAGCCTTTCTCCGCAGGGATCGGGCCATGGTTTGGGGCATGGCGATGTCAACAGCGATGGTCGTATCGATCTGATCACTCCGCAAGGCTGGTACGAGCAACCTGCAGAACGCTCGGCGGATTGGCAGTTTCACCAAGAGTTCCAACTCGGTTCCGCCAGCATTGAGATCATCGGCCACGATTTCGATGGAGACGGCGATACCGATATCGTTTGGGGGATGGGGCACGATTTTGGACTGCAGTGGCTCAAGCAATCGGTCGATACCTCCGGCAAGCGAATTTGGACCAGAGAGGAGATCGACAAGACGTTCTCTCAAGTGCATGCGCTTCACTTGGCCGACTTTGATGGCGATGGCGAGCAGGAGTTTGTCACCGGCAAGCGGGTCTATGCGCATGCGGTCGAGCCTGGGGCAACCGATGCACCGTGCTTGTACCTCTTCAAGTTCGATCGCACGAAAGCTGCGTGGACGAGAACAACGGTGTATCGTGGAGAGCCGGCACCTGCGGCTCCGATCAAACCCGAGGAACGAAATGCCCTGAAGGATTTCCGGCCCGGCTCGGCAGGGACGGGGTTGCAAATGGCCTTGCAGGATATGGACGGCGACGGAGATATCGACATCGTAGCGCCTGGAAAATCGGGACTTTATTGGTTCGAAAACCCGAGACGTTGATTTTTTCTCGATGAGTTTCTTGGCACTCCCCGGGGCACCCTGATATGAATCCATTACGACGTCAGTTCCTTGCCCGAGCCTCCATCGCTGCGGTTGCCTGGTTTCATCCGCGTGGTCGAACGTGCTTTGCCGATGCCATCGAACACGTCTCGGATTCTCGAGACGATGCGGAGCATTCCAACGAGGCGAGCCGATTTCTCAGCGGCAATTTCGCGCCGGTGGAGGAGGAACTGCGTGTCCAAAATCTACAGGTCGTTGGCAAGATCCCCGCAGCGCTTCGCGGGACACTGGTGCGCAATGGCCCGAACCCGAGATTTCAACCGCAAGGCAGGTACCATTGGTTTGACGGTGATGGCATGTTGCACGCCGTCTCTTTCACCGATGCAGGCGTGCATTACCAGAATCGTTTTGTCGAGACCGAGGGATTCCTCAAAGAGAAAAAAGCAGGCCGGGCACTCTATCGCGGGTTGCTCGAACCTCCGGACGTCGCCATGGCCTTGGCGGGACTGAACCCGTACAAGAACAGCGCCAATACCTCGGTCGTCTACCATGGCAATCGCTTGCTCGCGTTGTGGGAAGCCGGTTCACCGTATGAGCTCCGGCTGCAAAACCTCGACACGGTCGGGAAGATGGACTTTGCCGGCAAGGTGACTCATCCCTTCACTGCCCATCCCAAGATCGATCCCAAGACGGGCGAAATGTTGACTTTCGGTTATTTGCCCAACGACTCGGTTCTGATGTTCAGCCAAATCGACGCGTCGGGCACATGGCTGCGCACGACCAAGATCCCGATCAGCAAGCCGACGATGGTGCATGATTTCGCCATCACGGCGCACTACGCGATCTTCCCGCTTTGCCCATTGCGATTCGATGTCGGCCGCTTGCTCCAGGGAGTGGTACCATGGCATTTTGACCAATCCGCCCCGACGCAATTCGCCGTGGTTTCGCGCGAGGATCCGTCTCAGGTGCGATTCTTTGAAGCAGCGACCTGCTTTGTGTTTCACCTTCTCAATGCCTGTGAGGAGCCTGTGGAAACCTCCGGACCGCATCCATCGAAGCCGGGTCGGATCGAAGTGGTGGGGTGTCGGTACGACCAGTTCCCCGGCAGCTTGAATTTTGGCGATGCCGATGATGCCGCCGCGTCTGACTTGGCCGTCCCCTATCGGTGGAGTCTCGATCTCGATTCAGGGCAAGTGCATGAGAGCAGGCTCGATGACGTGCCTGCGGAGTTTCCTCGCATCAACGAAGCCTACCTGGGGATTTCGAACCGTTTTGGTTATTTCGGGCTCGGCGATGACGAGTTTTTTCATGGATTCGAGAAATTCGATCTCAGGAGTGGGGTGGGAGCCAAGATTGAAATGGAACCGGGATTCCACTGCGGCGAGGGAATCTTTACGCCAGACCCCTCGCGTGACGGCGAGGATTCGGGTTGGCTGTTGTCGTTTGTTTATCTTGCCGAAGCCAAACGCAGCGAACTTTGGATTTTCGATGCGAAGTCGTTCGATGCCAGACCGTTAGCCAAGGTCATCTTACCCAATCGCGTCCCGTATGGCTTTCACGGGACCTGGATCCCTGCCGTCTAGCGTCAATGCATCGACACGCCAGACCGGGTTCGAGCCACCAACATGCTTCGCACCGCTGCGACTTCGGCGCATCGACTTGTTAATGATTGGCTTGCTGATCGGCTAGAGCGCTGCTTCGGCCATGTCGCGAGCGTGGTAGGAGCTGCGGACGAAGGGGCCTGAGGCGACGCGGACAAAGCCCATCGATCGGGCCAGTTCGCCGAGTTCTTCGAATTCCTCGGGGGGGACATACCGAACCACCGGCAGGTACTTGGGGCCCGGTTGCAAGTATTGTCCAAGGGTCAGAAAGTCGCAATCGTAGCTTCGGAGGTCAGCCAGGCATTGCAAGAGCTCGTCGCGTGTTTCACCGAGGCCCAGCATCAACCCGCTCTTGGTTCGGATTGCTGGGTTCGATCGTTTCACGTACTGCAACAATTCCAAAGTCCATCGATAATCGCTTTTGGGTCCGCGCACTTGGCGATACAGACGGGGGACCGTTTCCATGTTGTGGTTGAAGACCTCGGGAGCCGATTCGATGACTCGATCCAATCCGTGTCGATGGCGCACGAAGTCGGGCGTGAGGACTTCGATCGTAGCTCCGGTGCGTTGGCGGACTGCGAGTACGCATCGGTAGAAGTGCTCTCCACCTCCGTCGGGCAGGTCATCGCGCGTCACCGAGGTGATGACCACATGTTTGAGTCCGAGCCGCGCGGCGGCTTCGGCCACGCGTTCCGGCTCGTCGAGTTCCAGGGCATCGGGGCGTCCTCGCGACACGGCGCAGAAACCGCAGGGGCGCGTGCAGACGTTTCCCATGATCATGAAGGTCGCCGTCTTTTGCGAGTAGCACTCCATGCGATTGGGGCACTTGGCGTTCTCGCATACCGTTTCCAGTTTCAATTCCCGCAGGGTGTCCCACGTGAAATGATTGCTGTTGCCTTTCGGCACTTCGCGACGCAGCCAGGGGGGGAGTCGACGGCTGGGGGGAAAGGTGCTCGCGCTGGTTCCGCACGGCGTGGAGTTCGATCCGCCTTCTGCCGGATCGACTACCGGAAGGGATTGGACGGCTGCCTGAGTGTCCTGGATGGGGATGACGGGGAGTCGCATGAACTTCGATGGGATGCAATAGGGGGGAAAAACAAGCCGGTTATTCACCTAAGCGTCGGTAGCACTGTATCCTAGCACCCTCCTTTTGCCAGCCGCAGAATCGACAAAACCGTTCCCTTCCGCAACCTTTTTCATCGACCGTCCCTGGTCATTTCGCCCGTTCCTGACTTACATTTAGGGGCTGGGAAATCGCATTGGGCGGTTTCGGAGCGACAGGATCACTTTGCGTTCGGTATTGGTGGTGACGCCTATGGGTTGGAATTCCGTTCTTTCCGGGTCGTGTTGGATCATGGCTTTGGCTTTCCTCCTGCCTACCTCCAATGCGGGGTTGCGGGGAGCTGAAATGTGTCCATTCTGCTCGGCGGCCTCGCAAACCTTACGGCAGGAAAGTCTCTCGATGGACGCCGTGGCGATCGCCCACCTGGTCACTGATGGCCGAATCGACATCGACGGCAACGCGACGTTTGAAGTCGAAAGCATTTTGAGAGGCAACAATCTGTTGGAGGTCGGCCAGAAGGTCGAAGCCGTCTACTTTGGGCCGGGCAAGAGCGACAAGAAGTTCCTGCTCCTCGGGGTCGACCCTCGCAATCTGGTTTGGTCGTCGCCCCTCCCGCTATCGGCCGAGGCGGTTCGCTACGTCGAATCGATCCAAGCTCTTCCCGACGATCCTATTGCCAGGCTCGACTTTTACCAAAAGCACTTTGAGCATCCCGATTCGCTGTTGGCCCGAGACAGCTACGACGAGTTCGCCTTGGCTCCCTATGCGGATGTGAAGCGACTCAAAGACAAAATGAACCGCCAACAACTTTTGGAATGGGTGCGAGATCCCGCCAAATCGCCGGACCGCAAGCGGCTTTACTACACCATGCTCGGGATCTGCGGGTTGCCCGAGGATGCCGAAGAATTCGAAGACATGATCGAGAGTCAGGATCCCGAGAAGCGGGCTGGCCTGGACGCTCTCATCGCGGCCTATTTGATGATCAAAGGGGAGGATGGCTTGAAACTGATCGATGAACAGTTCCTTGCCAATCGCAAGGCCAGCTATCCCGATGTCTACTCCGCCGTGATGGCCCTCCGGTTCCACGGGACCGAGGTCGAAAAGCTCCCGAAGGAAGCGATCCTCAAGTCGATGCGGCATTTGCTCGATGCGCCGGATTTGGCGGACTTGGTGATCCCCGACTTGGCTCGCTGGGGGGATTGGAGCCAAATCGATCGCTTGTCCGACCTGTTCAAGAATGCGAACGACGACAATTCGTGGGTTCGCGTGCCTGTTGTGAACTACTTGCGAGCGTGCCCGCTCCCGGAAGCCAAGGCCAAGCTCGAGGAGCTCGAAAAAATCGATCCGAAGGCGGTCAAGCGCGCTGCGACCTTCTTCCCGATCCCAGCGCCCGCCGCCAAACCCAAGCAGAACGACAACTCCTCGTGGTCGCCCCTGATCCCGTTCGGTTCTCCGGTTCGTGGGCCATTGGCTCAGTTGTCCGGGGGGCGGCTGGCGATCACCCATCAAGTTTCTTGGGGGGTGCAGTTGAACGATGCGGCCTCTCCCGCGATGGAGCCGATTCCCTTGGGTTTCCAGGGGGAAAACGAACAGGCGGATCGGCAAATGAACTCTTTTCGCTGGTTCTCCGTAATCATCATCGCGGGCATCATGGTGAGCTCGCTGATGTGGATGGTGGCGGCTGGGATGTTCAGCCGAGAGCTCGCGTTTCTTCAAGTTTGGACTTATGGCTACGTCAATTTCCGACGAAGTTAACCGATCGAGTGGACAATTCGACGGTACCGAGGACGAATACAACTACCGGTCGGTCAGTCGGGCCGCCGTTCTCAGCGTGGTGTTCGGGCTGTTAGGTCTTTTCTCGTGGTACTTCCCCGAGGTGACCGTTCTATCGCTCGCGGGCTTGGTTCTCACGTTGGTTGCATTGCGGAATTTCAAACGATTTCCGACCGAACTGAGCGGAAAGCCGGTGGCGATCGTCGGCGGCCTGCTGTCGCTGCTGATGGTGATCGCTAGCCCCGTTCGTCACACCTACATTTACTACACTGAACTTCCCGAAGGCTACGAGCGCATCTCGTTTTCCGCCCTGAAGAGTCCCATGGGTGCCCCGGATGTACCGCCGGATTCCGCGTTGGGACTCAATGGGAAGAAAGTCTTTCTCAAGGGGTACATCCACCCGACTTCTCTCGCGAGCAACGCATCCAAGACCTTTATCTTGGTTCCGGACTGGGCCACTTGTTGTTTTGGCCAGCAACCTCCCTTGACCCACATGGTGGAGGTGCGGCTCAGTGGGGATCAGTTCGCGAACAAATCCTTTCGACGGCATTCGTTGGCGGGCACGCTCCAGGTTCGTCCCTCCATCAAACCGATCGAAGGTTTGCAAGGGGTTTTCTACGAACTCGAGGCGGACCACTTCCAGTAGCGTTCGTTTGCAACCCTGCTCGCGCCAACGGTTGCGGCAAAGGCTCCCGTAAAAAAACCGAGGAGAGGGTTCCTTTACAGGATACCCTCTCCTCGGCAGCCTCTCCCTGAATCGGCCCCACACACACAACCTAACAAGCCGACGCAGGAATTTCGAAATGGTTCGTTGGATGGCGAGCTAGCGTGCCGAGGATGGTTTCCGCGGGTTGCCCTCTCCCTGAGCGTTGAAAGAATGCACAGCGCGTGCCGAACCCGATAAAAAAGTTTGATGATCTGAAAGTCACGGGTTTGCGTGGAAATTCGCATGTCGGTACAACCAAAGCGTGGTAGGTGCCGGTCGGGTGGGTCCCTTACAAGCTCAAAGTGGGACGATGTCATCTCAAAATGCGAACAGCGATGAAGGGGTCTTGGATTGCTTGCCGTGGTTGACTCTCGTTCCCGTCATGCACGGGAGCGGTTCGTATGCCTTGGCGTTGAGGCGGGCATTGCTGGATCGAACGTTTGACGCTCTTGCCGTCCCTTTGCCCCCCTCCTTTGCCGACCCGGTGCGGGACGGGGTTTCGCGATTGCCGGCGGTCTCTGTGGTGGTGCAAAGCGTGCGCGGTTCGGATGGGGATTCCTCGGAAGCGGCGGATGCCTTCGGCACCTTTGTCCCGATCGATCCGTGCCAAGGAGTGATCGCGGCGCTCCGCTTTGCGTGGAGCGAGCACAAGGCCGTCGAGTGGATCGATCGGGAATCGGACCGGTTTCGGATGGAGTCGATGGTTCTGCCCGACCCGTATGCGGTCGAGCACACGACACTCGAGCGATTTTGCTGCGCCTTGCTCCCAGCGATTCCGCCTCCTGCATCGCAGGGCGACTGGGATCGAATTCGGCACATGGCGAGCCGCTTGCTCGAGATGCAGCCCCGTTATTCCAGGGTCGTAGCGCTGTGCCACCTCAATGATTGGCCTTGGTTGCGCGAAGCGATTCGGACGGGCGGACCGAACTCGGAGGTCGATGTAACAGCCGGCGAGGATTGGTCGATGGTGAGCGAGCCGACCAACTACGCGATTGATCCACGCACGCATTTGTTTCTGCATGGCGAGTTGCCGTTTGTGACCGCGCTCTACGAGCGTGCGCGAGCGAATTTAGAGGATGATGCGAAGCTTGCGGTCGAGGGTCTGAAGGAGTTGTTCTTGTCGGCGCGGGCCAGCTACCGCGCGGATCTGGGGCAGCGGGCTCGTCAGATCACGCCGCTGCTTGTCTCGCAATGCCTCAAGTACATACGCAACCAGACTCTCATGGAGCGGCGATTGAGCCCGAGTCTCTATACGATCGTCCGTTCCGCACAACAGATGATGGGCGACATGTTTGCGATCCATCTGGTCCATGCAGCGCGCGAGTACGCCTTCGATGAATATCTGCCGTGGCCGACGATGAAGATGGGGATCGATCAAGGCGAGTTTCCCGAGTTGGGGATCATCCCGCTCCAGTCTCGATTGCCCGGACCTGCCTTGGAATGGAAGAATCTCGAGCTCAACCGTCCACCGTTGAAGCAGGACAAGCGAAAGTGGGCGAGTCGCTGGAATCCTTACCAGCATTGTTCATGGCCCGAGGAAGATACTCGCATTGAGAGTTTCCGCAATCGTATCGTGGAGCGGGCTCGAGCCATGATCGGAGCGGATTTGGCGCGATCGGAAAAATTTTCCACCAGTTTTATGGACGGTCTCGATCTCCGCGAGACGCTGAGGCACTGGTACGATGGATCGCTGTATGTGAAGATCCTGCCGCCATCGATCGGGCATCTGGACGCGACCGTGATGCTCTTTGATCACGAGTCCGATCCTCGCGAGTATGCATGGAGAGCCACGTGGTACGCCGAGCATGGAGAGGAGTCCACGTTGGCCTTCTTTGCGATTCCGTTTTCCCAGGAAATCCTCGGTCCCGGAGTCGCGGTATCGACGTATGGGGGCGCCATGTTTCTGTACCCTCCCCGTCCGATCGAAGATATCTGGAATGATCCCAGGCTCGATTTTACCGATACGCTCGAGCAGCGTTTGGTTGCGGCTGCCTGCCTGCATTCCGAAGCCAAGCACGTTGCGCTGTTGAGTCCTGCCGCACCTGGGCTGGCTCTGAGGCAAATCGCCAAACGGTTCCGTCGCAAGCTCGTGCATGTCCCCCTGAGCCACTTCGCCGACTCGGTCGTCCAGCAGCTGCGACTGTTCCATGTTCTCAACGGCAAGCATGTGCGAAGCTACGCCGCACACTTTATTCGTAAGGTGTAAGATGTGTGGGGCAAGGGAGAGAAGCCGTTAGGGGAGTCTCTGTTCTCGTGCGATCTCTCCGAGCGGATTTGCTAGAATAAGGGTTCGTGTCAGGCAGCGTTGTCGTCCGCGTAAGGGTGTTCGGGGCCTGTCTGGGATTTGCTCCAACCGACGGAAATTGAACTGAGAGATTCCAATCGTGCAAGTCGTTTACGAACTCGACCATCCCTTGGCGGCCCACCATTTGTCGATCCTTCGCGATGTAGCGACGCCATCTCCCCTTTTTCGCATGCAGGTTCGACTTTTGTCGATGTTGTTGGCGGTAAAGGCGACGGAGGATCTCGCTCTCGAACCGCGCTCGGTGACAACGCCGCTGACGCAAATGCAGGGGAAGCGGCTGACGGGCAAGATTGCGATCGTCCCTATTTTGCGCGCAGGATTGGGGCTGGTGGATCCGGTCTTGGAGTTATTGCCTGACGCGCAGGTCTGGCATCTGGGAATGTATCGCGACGAGGAAACCGCCATGCCGGTCGAATACTATTCCAAGCTGCCCAAGGTGAATCCTGCGCGGGTGGGATTTGTTCTCGACCCGATGTTGGCGACGGGGGGATCGGTTCGGGCTGCGGTTTCGGCGTTGAAGCGCTGGGGCGTGGGTGATGTGCGGGTGTTGAGCGTGATCGCGGCGCGCGAGGGGATCGAGCGTTTTCATGCCGAGCATCCCGATGTCCGCGTCTACGTGGCGGCGGTGGACGAGGAACTCAACCACCACAAGTACATCGTCCCGGGCTTGGGGGATGCCGGTGATCGCATTTTCAATACCGTCCCATAAGTTCTTATTGCATCGTTGAATCGCACCATGTCGCAATCGATTCCGCCGCGCGATCCGTCGTCCCTGCGTTCCGCGCGCTGGTTTGGTCCGGATGACCTGCGGAGTTTCGGTCATCGCTCTCGGCTCAAGGGGATGGGCTGGGACGATCAGGATTATCGCCATCGTCCCATCATCGCGATCCTCAATACTTGGAGCGACTTGAACACATGCCATTCCCATTTTCGGGAGCGGGCGGAGGCGATCAAGCGAGGGATTCTGCAGGAGGGAGGTTTTCCTGTGGAGGTGCCGGTTCTGAGCTTGAGCGAGATGCTCATGAAACCGACGGCGATGCTGTACCGCAACCTACTGGCGATGGAGACCGAGGAGGTCCTCCGCGCGCATCCGATCGACGCGGCGGTACTGATGGGAGGATGCGACAAGACGGTGCCCGGGATGCTGATGGGGGCGAGCTCGGCGGATATTCCGTGCGTTTTTTTTCCGGCCGGCCCGATGCTCAACGCGCGGTGGCGCAACACGACCTTGGGGAGTGGAACCGATGCGTGGAAGTATTGGAACGAAAGGTGTGCGGGGAACCTCTGCGATGGCGAATGGCTCGAGATCGAGAACTGCATCGCTCGATCGGCCGGCACCTGCATGACCATGGGGACCGCATCGACGATGGCTTGCATCGCGGAAGCATTGGGGTTCACCCTCCCTCGTGCTTCGAGTATTCCCGCCGTGGTTTCCGAGCATCATCGCCTCGCGGTCGCAACCGGGAGGGCTGCAGTCGACATGGCATGGAATCAGCGATCGCCGAGTTCCTTTCTGACTCATGCGAGCTTTCGCAATGCGATGACCGTCCAGTTGGCGATCGGCGGTTCGACCAACGCCATGATCCATATGATCGCACTATCGAAACGGGCCGGACTGCCGGTCACCCTGCGCGATTACGACGCGCTCTCGCATTGCGTGCCCGTGCTCGCCAATCTTCGACCGAACGGCAAATATCTCATGGAGGATTTTGATCGGGCCGGCGGACTCCTCGGAGTGCTCAAGCAGCTTGGAGAGTTGTTCGACGCTTCCTGCGAACGCGTCGATGGGACGCGGTTCAGCGACGCGATCGCCCAGTTGGAGATTCTGGATAACGACATCTTGCGTTCCCGTGCCCATCCGGTTTATCCCAACGGAGGCACCTGTGTCTTGTTCGGGAATCTCGCACCCAGGGGATGCGTGATCAAGTCCTCGGCGGCTAGCCAGGAACTGCTGCGGCACCGGGGGCGGGCGGTTGTATTTCGAGGCTATGCGGATTTGAAAAACCGGATTCATCGCGAAGATCTCGAAGTCGATGCCGACTCGGTCCTAGTTCTTCAAAATGCAGGACCGGTCGGCGCGCCGGGGATGCCTGAGTGGGGGATGCTGCCGATTCCGAACAAATTACTGCGACGGGGGATTCGGGACATGGTGCGAATTTCCGATGCTCGCATGAGTGGGACCAGTTATGGCACTTGCATCCTGCATGTATCACCCGAATCGGGCGTCGGCGGGCCTCTAGGTTTGGTGCGGGATGGAGATTGGATCGAGCTCGATGTGGCATCGAGGCGGATCGAGTGGCAGGTCTCCGAGCAGGAGATCGAGAACCGCAGGGCTTCCCAGGGACCGTTGCCCGAGAGCGCGGCGCGCGGGTACACCCATCTGTACGCCAAGCATGTCACCCAGGCCGACGAAGGGTGCGATTTCGACTTTCTCGAAGGCCGAGACCGTGGACGCGAACCCGATATCTTTTAGGCCGAGAGACCGGCAGAAGAATTTTCAGGCGATGGACTTTCAAAAACGCATCCAGGCCAGTGTGATCGCCGTCCCCCCGTTGGCCCGCCGAGAGGACTTGTCCTTCGATGCCATCGAAAACGGTCGTTTGATCCGGCACATCGAATCCGGCGGAGTCTCCACATTGCTCTACGGTGGCAACGCCCTTTTCTATCATATCCGCTTATCCGAATATGCGGATATTCTTCGACAGCTTCGCGATCAAGCGTCCGAATCGACTTGGATCATCCCGTCGATCGGTCCCGCGTTTGGCATGATGATGGATCAAGCCGAGATGTTGCGAGACATGCCATTCGATACCGCGATGGTTTTGCCTCAGCGAGAAATCGCCGATGAGTCAGGGATCATCGAGGGATTGAGGCGGGTTGTCGATTGCATGGGCAAGCCGATCGTACTGTATCTGAAATTCGATCGCTGGCTGTCTCCCGACGCCGTTGGGCGACTGGTCGCTGACGGCGATGTCTCCTGGATCAAGTACGCCGTTGTGCGCGATGACCCCTCGGAGGATGGGTACCTGCGCGCACTGCTGGAGGTCGTGCCCAAGGAGATCGTGGTCAGCGGCATGGGCGAGCAGCCAACCATCGTGCATATGCGGGACTTTGGGTTGGCCGGTTTCACCAGCGGTTGCGTATGCGTGCGGCCGGACTTGGCCGCGCAGATGTTGCGAGCGCTTCATGCGCGGCGATGGAGTGAAGCCGAGGCGTATCGCGAAGTGTTTCGAGAACTCGAAGATCTTCGCAATGCCCATTCACCGATCCGGGTGTTGCATGCGGCAGTGCAAGCCACCGGTATTGCGAGTGTAGGCCCGATTCTTCCTCTAGCAGGCAAGCTCGAGGGCAACCTGCTCAGCCCGATCGACTCCGCAGTGCGACGGTTGGAGGGCTGCAAGCTTACGGTCTAGGTGAAGAAGCCAAGAACAATCGCTTGCTGAAGACTCGGGTGAAGCCGATGTTGTTGTTGGTGGAGTTCGCCGTCAAGTTGATGCTGGTAACTTGATTCGTTCCAGCGGTTCCGCCCGTCGAACCTGGATTGGCGGATCGGAAGAGGAAGTCGCTAGGAGTGCTCGTGCTGACGGAGTACGTTCCCTGGCTCACGTTGGAGAACGCATAGTTGCCATTGGCGTCGGTGGTGGTGGTCAGCGTGACCGGCGTATTGGCACCCACAGGGGTACCGGTCAGGGTGACCGTTGCACCGGCGATGGGTCCATCACCTGCGTCGCTGCTATTGCTGCGATTGGCATCGTTGTAGATACGTCCCGCGAAGCTGACGACCGGAGGTACGGTGACGTTCGTGGATACTGCGGAGCTTTGGTTGTTCGACGCATTGGTGTCGTTCGCCGCGGCTACCGAAGCCGTGTTGGAAATCGATCCCGTCACCGTGACCGCGACGGTCGCGCGGATGGTGACGATCGCTGTTTCGCTCGGATTCAACGCGGGAATGGTCACCGAAGCAGTGTTTCCGGTCGCCGTGACCGTCCCCGCTGTATTTCCGCCGATGGTCGAAGTGCCCGAGACGAAAGTCAACCCCGTGGGGAGCGCATCGGTGACCGCGACGCTGGTTGCGGTCGACGGGCCGGAGTTGGTTACATTCAGCGTGTAGGTCAATTCGGTTCCCGCTTGGATGGTGGCGGGGCCAGACTTGGTGATCGCTACGTCGTTTTGCACGCTGACCGTTGTGGTTGCTGATGTGCTGTTATTGGTATTGGGAGTTTCGACGGTGGCTGTGTCGGTGGTGCTGATGACTGCGGAATTGATCAGCGATCCTGCTGCGGTGGCGGGTAAAATCGCGGCGACGATTTGCAACGTGTTCACACTCGCACCCGAGGCCAAGTTGCCGATGGCGAAGATGATATCGTCCGGGTTCGCTGCAACGGTGTCGGACGCCGTTGGCGGGACGGTAACTGCCGTTCCGTTCAACGTTGCGCTGATGACTCGAATGCCGTCGGGTATGTTGTCCGCAACCTGTACGTTGATCGCATCCGAAGGACCGTTGTTCGTTGCGGTCATCGTGTAGGTGATGGTATTGCCGGCAACGGCCGTCGCCGGCGCAGTCTTCGTGACCGCTAAATCGACGGTGCGAGGAGCGTTGGCTGCGACGGAACTGCTGTTGTTCGCCGTATTGGTCTCGTTATTCGCGGTGGTGTCTGTCGTCGTGATCGATGCCACGTTGGTAAAGTTCCCGATGGTGCCGGGCAGCACCACACCCACGAGCGTAATCGTGGTCTGAGCACCGGAGCCAACGGCGAGATTCCCTACATTGATGATGATGTCATCGGGGTTGGCTGGAGTGGTGTCTTGGGCGGTGGCCGGAATCGTGATGGTGTCGGTGGTATCGCTCGAAGTGACGCTCGTGATGCGAATACCGTCTGGAATATTATCGGTGACACGCACCGTCGTCGCATCGTTGGGACCATCGTTCCGGGCGATGATGGTGTATGTGAAGGTCGAGTTGGGGGCAGCATTGGGCGGAGTCGCTGTGGATGCTGGGTTGGTGGTTATGGTTTTGGTGACCGCCAAATCGATATTCCGCGAAAGATTATTCGTCACGCTTCCGCTGACGGGTGCCGAATCATCCGAATCGCCGTCGGCCGTGTTGGTGAACGATGAGCCTGAGATGGTCGCCAACACCTGAGCGACGACCGTGACGACCACATCGGTATCGACCGTTGGACTATCGACATTCAACTCCGGAACCGTCACGGTGAAACTGTCGGGATTGCTCCCTGTTCCCTGGCTCGGCGTCACGGTACCGACGTTGGATGTGACCGAGGTCAAATCCAAACCGGCAGGCAGCGTGTCGGTGATCACCGTATTTCGAGCTGTGGCAGGTCCGGTGTTGCGGAGCGTGACCGTATAGGTGACGTTGCTGCCGATCGGTACCGACGCAGGAAGTCCCGTCTTGGTGATCGCGAGAACTGCATTTCTGGTTACGTTAAGGGTGTTCGATGATGTATTCGTTAACGAACCGGTCTCCGTGCCCAGTGCGCTGATGGTCGCCGTGTTGACGATTGTCGCGGGAGTTCCAGATCCGACTGCATTGGGCAGGACCAGCGCAACAATCGAGATCGTGCGCTGGGTCGTCGCGCTGGCGGCGAGAGTACCGATGGTCACAGAGATGTCATCGGGATTGGCCAAGACCGTATCCTGTGCCGTCGGCGGAATGGTGACCACGTCGCCCGCGTCGCTCGAGGTCGCGCTGATCACGCGCAAGCCGTCGGGGATGTTATCGGTGAGCGTCACACCGGTTGCAGGTCCGGGGCCGTTGTTGCGCAAGGTTACGCTGTAAGTGATGGTGGAACCAGCGGCGGCTTCGGTGGCGGTCGTGGTCTTGTTGACCGTTACGTCGTATTGAGAGAACAAACCAAAATCGATGGAGTTGTTCGTGTTGGCATCGCTATCGCCATCGTTGACCGGAGCGGAACCGGCAACGAGGGTGATCAGCGTTGACACCACGGCTCCTCCCGAAATGGCGGTGCCCACGTTGGCATTGTTCGTTTGTCCCGGTGGGATGGTCGAACTGACGACATGACCGACCGCCGCTCCACCACTCGCAAAGTTCGTCGAAGGAATCACGACGAAGTAGGCACCGGGAAACAAGTTGGTGAAGTTGTAGATCCCGGACGAGTTGCTGGTTGTAACGATCGCATTCCCAGAACCGTCGAGCGCGGCGGTATCGGTTCCGGGATCAAAGGTCCCGTTGCTATTGGAGTCCAGGAACAATTGCAAATTCACCGAACCCACGCCGACCTCTGGAGGGGTCGCGCCCGTATCGAACAAACCATTGTTGTTGCGGTCCGCAAAGATCTGGTTTCCAATGGTCATCGGTGTCAGGTTAGCGAAGTTTCGCGTGAATGTGGTGGTGGCAACCGTGCTGATAATATCGACGATTGCATCGGCCGAATTGGGACCGGTGACTTCAATTTGAATGGCTCCCACCGCCGAGAAGGTCGCACCTGTTCCAGTGTTGACCGTGAAATCCGAGAAGGGGATATCGACCGTTTGGGTTGGTGGGCTGCCGCCCGGAAGGGTAGTTGGAATTGCAATGGTTCGAACCGAGGAATTCGATCCGCTGAAAACTCGAACTGTCAAGCTTGTTCCCGCTTCACCACCGACAATGAATCGAAAAGCATTACCACCACCCGTCGTCAGATTTAGGTTACTGAGACCGGTGTTGTCGAGTGTTTGCGCGTCACCATCTGCGCCATCATACGTGATGATCCGAGAGCCGTTGGCCAACGCACCCACATCGAAGACGAGGAAGCCAGGATTCCCGACTCCGTTCGCGGAGACGCTGACATTGCCAGCCGTGGCATCGACGAAAATATCTCGCTCGCCACCAACTGCTTCGGGGGCTGCAAGCGATGAACTCGCGGGTGTGGATCCTGGGAAGTTGGCCGTGACCACTTGTTGTGTCGTATTGAACGAGTCGATAGTCGTACCGATGGTGCCTGTGATATCTCCCGATGTCACGGTCACGGTCTGCACCCTTTGGCTGGACCGTTGAATCAGGCCTGGAGCGACCGTCGACTGGACGACAAAGTAGGTGCCTGCGGTATTGACCGAGAAGGAATAGGCACCCGTCGTCGCGGCCGACGTTGCCGTTCCTGAGGCGATGTCATCTCCACCACCGTTATCAAAGGTGCCGTTGCCCCCATCGCGGAACAGCGAAATGGTGACTCCCGAAATCAGGGGATCGCCACCGGTGAGTCCGTTTTCCGTCACGTCTTGGAAGACGACCCCTTGGATATTGGCCGCCATCAACTGCCGCTGTTCGAGCATTTCCATTCGCAATCGTCGACGGGCATCTTGCCTGCGCTGCGACGCCGGATCGCTGCTTCCGAAACCTGACGAACGGCTAATCAAAGAAATCAAATGCTTCCACAGTCGTGCCATCTTCGAATCCTTCCGAAAACATCCTTGACGGACATCACGCGATTGCTTGCTTTACGCACCAAGGCCTGCGCGTTGGGAACGCACAAGCCTTTGAAAATCGAGGTGCAAGGTACTTGGCCCGCCGAGCTTACCAGCGATACTCGCCGCCCACGCTGAGACCCTGCACCCAGTAATCCGTTTCTCGGATGTCGACCGCGGGTCCCAAAAACGTATTTCCGGGGATCGCAGGAGGCAGGAGATTCGGATTGACGGTTGTATCGATTTGGTCCCCTGGGCGAATCAGGTTGCTCCAGTAGAGGAATGTATAGCCTACGTTGAGTTTGAGGCGCTCCGTCAATTGGTAGCCGACGGTGGCTCCCAGTTCGGGAATCATGGCAAAGTTTTCTTGCTCAAAGTTGCCGATGTTTCGGCCTGGTTGTGCAAGGAGTCCCCCCTGGCTGATCGCCCCTCCCTTGGGGCTCTGGGTGGTGCCTGCGACTTCGAGGCGTTGCAGGGAGTTTCCGATGCTCACTCGCAGAATCGTTTCAGCGCTCCAGTAGCCGCGGCGACCGAGCCATTGAACACCCACTTCGGCACCATTGAACTGATTAAACGTCTTGAAAGAATCCTGAATCAGAAACGATCCGGGGTTGTTCGCTTCCAGCGAAGTCAGGTCTTCGGTGATCATCAGTCCCTCGCGAAGCTGCATGTAGCGCCACCCGACGGTCGCGTCGATGCGGGATTGCGATTGGATTGGCGAACAGGCCAACGACGAGTATCCGCAACCGTTGCTGCAGCAGAGCATGTGGCGGAATCGGACGGCTGCGGATGCCAACTGGGACTCCGCCTGAACTTGGATACGGCCGCTGAGCAGGTTGGGGAACGCCACCAGTTCGGAATCCTGGAGCCCGGTCACATTGTTGTAAAACGGACGCGCCAGAATGGGGCTGCCCGTGGAATTGCGATCGAAGGATCCTGTTTGCTGACTGAATCCGAAGTATTCGCCTTCGGCTCCTGCATTGGGCCGTGTTGCGGACCATACACCCACACGTACTCGGACACCATTCATCGTATCGGAGAGCAGGTCGTCGTTTCCGCCGAAGAGGATCTGGGAATTCGGAAGGACGCCGGCTGCATTCTGGGGGGTTCCCGCAGGCGACGAGGTGACCAGAGCAGGGGTTCGCATCCCCGCTTGGTACCAACCGAGGTAGTCAACACTGACCCAGCCATGACTGGGCAGGCAAATGCATAGGCGTCGGCCTCCCAGACCGGTTGGATTGCAGATGTCGATACCGTAGGGGCCGATCGCAGCGTAGGGATCATCGCCGCAGCTCGTGCACCCAGGTTCTCCACACGACGCGCATCCACCGCCATCGCCGTAGATTACCTCGCCTTCATCGACGATCATGGGATCTTCTTCAATCACCACGTCGGAACTCATGCCGTGCGGAATGCTTCGCGAAGGCATTGGAGAAACCGTTTCCGCTTCCTGAAGAAGGCTCGAAGGATTTTGTCGGCCCGATGTCAGTCGGCCGACCGGAGGTGCAGGTCGAGGTACACCACTGCTTCGCACCACCTTGGATGTTGAGCCGGCCGGTCGGACCGAGGGCGTCTGGCGCCGACTCTCTTGGCCGAAGCTGGGCGAGGAACAAGCAATGAGGATCGCGACGCAGGTCAAGGCTAGGCGGATCACGACAACACCTTCCGTGGACTGGACTAGGAAACTTCGCCGAGGTGGAAAACTCGACGCGGCCCGAAACCCTCCCGTAAACCGGAAAGTTCCAACAGGCTTTTCCTCTTATCGAACCACTCCCCGTCAACCTTGACTTTTTCCGAAAGATTTTCCTGATCGGAAAAGTCGACCCGGGTTCAGCAGTCGTCCTCCCTTGCCCAGTCGGGCTCCTGGGCCGATGGCCACCGTCCTCCCTTCGCAAATTCCCGAGAGGCAGGAATTTCGTCGTATCCGCTACAAATCGCCATTATCTTGCACCCAGCCGCTAGCTATAATCGCCATCAAGCCCGAAACTATTGGCTCTTGGGATCGCCCGACCTATCCTTCAACGGCATTCTGATCGCCGCTAATGCTTGATTAGAGACGATCAACGGAACCTTGGGGTTGCTCTTGGGATAGGGTCGAGAGTATCTCATGCCTAGTGTGAATCGGCTCAGACAGACCAGGACGGTCGAGCATTGAGCGACTTGAACCCATAAATGACGGAAACTCCATGAACACTTACAGTCTCGATTACATCGACGACTTATACGTCCGATACATCCACGACCCGAATAGCGTCTCGGAAGTTTGGCGCAAGTACTTCGAGGAGTTTTCCCTTTCGGCTCAGTCCGATGGGTTCATCGGCGACTCCGGTGGAGGGGAGCAACTCACCGACGGGATTCCGGATGCGCTTTGGTTGGCTCGGATGCAAGAGCGAGTCGATCAGTTGGTGCGCGAGTATCGTGTCCGCGGTCACATGATGGCCAAGATTGATCCGCTGGGTTTGACGCGCAAGGGGCCTCCGGAGTTGGATCCCTCGTCCTACGGATTGACCGAGGATGATTTGCGACGGCCGTTTACGGCACCGAATATCCAGTACACCAATGGACGGACGCTTGCGGACATCATCGAGAAGCTTCGCAATACGTATTGTCGGAGCATCGGCGCGCAATTTATGCACATCGACAACCGAAATATCCGGGATTGGCTTCAGCGGCGAATGGAGTCGACGGAAAATCGATTGCAGTTGTCTCGCGACGTGCAGATGCGGATCTACACCAAGCTGGCGGACGCGGCGATCTTTGAAGAATTCATTCGCAAGAAGTACACGGGATCCAAGACATTTTCGCTCGAAGGGTCGGAGAGTTTGATTCCTTTGTTGGATCGGGCCCTGGAGAAAGCCGGACAGCATGGGGCTCGCAACGTGGTCATGGCCATGGCCCACCGCGGGCGATTGAATGTGCTGGCCAATATCATGGGCAAGCGAGCCCAAAGTATCTTTTGGTCGTTCGACGATCCCAACCCGGAATTGTTTCGCGGAGGCGGCGACGTCAAGTATCACATGGGATACAGCAGCGATTGGACCACCAGTACGGGACAGAAGGTTCACATCTCCCTCTGCTTCAATCCCAGCCATCTCGAGTTCGTCAATCCGGTAGCTCTCGGTCGTTGCCGTGCAAAGCAGGATCGGGACGGCGATATCCATCGCACCGACAACATGACGATATTGATTCACGGCGATGCCGCATTCATCGGCGAAGGGGTTGTTCAGGAAACCTTGAATTTGAGCGAGCTCACAGGTTATCGCACCGGAGGGACGCTCCATATTGTTTTGAACAATCAGGTCGGATTTACGACCGAGCCGGATCAGGGACGCAGTTGCACCTATGCCACCGACATCGCCAAGATGTTGCAGATCCCTATTTTCCACGTCAATGGCGAGGATCCCGAAGCGGTGGCCCAAGTTGTGAACTTGGCCATGGACTTCCGCAAGGAGTTCGAAAAGGACGTGGTCATCGACATGTACGCCTACCGCAAGCTTGGGCACAACGAAGCCGACGAACCGCGTTACACCCAACCGATGATGTACGCGGCGATCGACAAGAAGAAAGGGGTGCGAGAAAGTTATTTGGAGCACCTCCTGAGCATGAACGGCATGACGCGCCAGGAAGCCGATGCGGTGGATGAGGCTCGGCACGCGAAATTGACGCGAGAGTTCGAGTTGGCCAAGAGCGAGCCGTTCGTCTATGACTTGCAAAGCATGACCGGATACTGGTCGGGGTATTTTGGCGGCCCTGAACCCGCCCAGGAACAAGTCACAACGTCGATCCCCAAGGCTCAGGCGGCATCGATCCTGTCGAAGTTGGTCCAATACCCTGCCGGCTTCACCCCTCACAAGAAGATCGTGCGGTTGCTGGAAGATCGGCGCGAGATGTCCGAAGGCAAGCATCGGCTCGATTGGTCGGCCGCCGAAGCTCTCGCGTTCGGGTCGTTGCTTCTGGATGGCCATCCCATTCGTTTGACTGGCCAAGACTCGCAGCGAGGAACATTTTCGCAACGGCATGCGGTGCTGCATGACGTCGAAAACAACGCCCGCTATCTGTCGCTTGCCCATCTGGATCCGAATCAGGGTCGCGTCGAAATCGTCAACAGTCCTCTTTCCGAAGCGGCAGTGCTGGGTTTCGAGTATGGATATAGCCTGGATTGTCCGGAAGGGCTGATTCTTTGGGAGGCGCAGTTCGGAGACTTCTGGAACGTCGCCCAGTGCATCGTCGACCAGTTCATTACCAGCGCTGAAGATAAATGGAAGCGGTTGAGCCGACTGGTGATGCTCCTGCCGCATGGCTTTGAAGGCCAAGGCCCTGAACATTGCAGTGCGCGGTTGGAACGGTTCTTGTTGCTGACGGCAGAACACAATGTGATCGTCACTCAGCCTTCGACGCCCGCTCAATATTTCCACCTGCTGCGGCGTCAAGTCAAATCGAAGTGGAGCAAGCCGCTGATCGTATTGACCCCGAAAAGCCTGTTGCGAAACGCGGCATGTACCTCCACGCTCGAGGAACTCGAGCACGGGTCGTTCCAAAAGATCTTGCCGGATGATCGTCCCGCAGGGTCTCCAACCTCGCGCGTGATCCTGTCGACCGGTAAAGCCTACTACGATCTGCTCGAGGAACGCAAACGGCTCGATGCATACAATGTGGCTCTCGTTCGGATTGAGCAATTCTATCCCTTGGATGTGAGCCAGGTCATGCAAAGTCTCGCTCCAT
This sequence comes from Planctomycetota bacterium, assembly GCA_046342615.1. Classification (GTDB taxonomy): domain Bacteria; phylum Planctomycetota; class Planctomycetia; order Pirellulales; family Pirellulaceae; genus JBKCUI01. Next base: position 20,746 of record JBKDPB010000013.1, read on the forward strand.
ATGCCGACGGCACATCGGTCGTTTGGTATCAAGACGAACCGAGCAACATGGGCGCATGGCAGTTCGTGAAGATGCGTTGGGGGGACGAGATTGCCAAGCGGTTCCCGCTCACCATCATTTCGCGTCCTGAGTCGGCGAGCCCGGCTACCGGGTCGCTGCGATCTCACAAACTGGAAGAGAGGGATCTTTTGAACCAAGCCTACACGGGCTTTTGAACCAGAGTGCCAATACTATGGGTGATGCGAGTCAACGCGACGCTACCGACCATCCCAGGCATGTCGATATCGCCTTCGATTGTTTACCGCTCCGTAGCTTCACGCGGCTTGACGCTCCCATCGATGCATCCCCGGGCTTGGCTGCCAAGTGGGAACGTATCAAGAAAGCCATCGCGGAGCACGGCACGTTCAACACCTACTATCTTCACAATGCCCATTGCCGTTTCTTTGTAACCAACGATCCCAATTGCGGGATGATCTCCTTCAAGTTCGAGGGGGTGCTTTTCACCGATGAAAACGATGCTTCCGCCCGAAGCGCTTCGCTTCAAGTCGCCCTCGATCAGGAGAACGTGCCGTGGCTGGAACAGCACGTTGTGCGGTGGTTTTCCGAGACGGTGAGCCATGCGGTATGCTCCGAATTCAATCGCTTTATCGGAGCCGGGGATCCGGATCGAACCCGCAAGCGGATTGAGCAACTCCAGCAATTAATCGAGCAAACCGGCGGATTCGTCGGAATGCATCTGTAGCGACCGGCCCCCGTTCCCGAGGGGTATTTCTAGCGGGTATCAGGCGAATTCCGCGATCCGGCCGGTCCGGGAAGGCCTATAATGAAGCGGTGGGTGGCGCGAGGTGTCGCCCCTTGAACCCTGAAACGATGGAAGATCGATGTCTCAAGTCGCGTCGCCGATCCAATCCCTCAAACCTCCTGGCCCGCATGCCGCTGGCAACGATGCGGCTGCTTCTTCGCGGGATACCTTGCGATCCTATTTAGAACAAGCGGCTCGGAGCATGCGACGCACCGAGTTCTTCTACGGTTTGCTGACGTGGATGACGGTCATCCTTTTCGTGGTGACCGCCTTGGTTCTGGTCGATCATTGGTTGTGGCCATTGCCCAAGCCGGCTCGATTTGCGGTCCTTGCAAGCCTGATCGGTTGGAGCGTGTGGTGGCTGCCTCGACGCGTGCTGCCGCCGATGATCCATCCCATCCACATCGAACATGTGGCCCGTACCATCGAGAAGCAGTATCCGGAATGCAAAGACAGCCTCATCAGTTGGCTGCAACTTTCAGGCGAAGATTCCAAAACACCCAAAGGGGTTGTCTCCTATTTGGGACGCTATGCCTTCCGCAATCTCAACGGCCAGGATGCGCAGAGCATCGTCGATTCCGCTACGGTCGTTCGCTTGGCCGCCGCTTTCTTCGGATGCTTGATGTGCAGCGCGATCTACATGTTCGCGAGCCCCAAAAGCGGTGCGGTCTCGATCTCGCGAATGTTGCTGCCATGGGCCGATATCGCTCCCGCTGCTCGAGTCCGCATTTTGGAGGTGCTCCCCGGCAACACCACCGTTACCCAAGGCTCCTTTATGCCGATGACGGTCACGGTCCGCGGGATGCACCAAGGGGAAAAAGTTCGCGTGCGTTTCGATCTGTCCGACGGCCAGCTGGTCGGAGAGACCCTGCAGATGGTCCCCGAGATCGACATGATCAGCTACAAGCTCGATCTGGGTAGAACCTTCGGCGGTATCCACCAACCACTCTCCTACTGGATTCATGCCGGCGATGCGGTCGCGGGGCCCTTTGAAGTCAAGGTCCAAGTGGTCCCGCTCGTCGCCGTCGAACGAACGGAGCTTCAGTATCCCGCCTACACGAAACTGAAACCGCGAAGCTTGCTGCAAACCGGGTCCTTTGAAGCTCCTGAGGGTACCCGAGTCGAACTCTTTGCGTCGGCCAATCAAACCATGAAGACGGCGAGATTGGAGTTTGATCCCGTCGTCGAACAATCGGTGTTCCAAACCGCGCGCGATCTCGTTGGTATGGAAATCCTCGAGCAACAACTCAAGGGGCAATGGCTAGCTACCCTCGATGAAAAACAATCCAACCCCACTATCACTTCGTACCGCATCCACGCGACAAACGCTCTCGGTGAATCCAATTCAGATCCTGTTCTCTACCAAGTGAAAGTCGTCGCGGATCTCGCACCTGAAGTCGCCATGGATTCCGATGTACCAGCCATGCTCGAGATACCGATCGGCGGCTCAGTCGACCTCGAACTGCGGGGAAGCGATCCCGATTACGGACTCACCTCGCTCGAGGTATTCGGCTCGGCTCCGCCACGCGCGGAATCTCCAGTGCGAACCGAACTGTTTCGCGAAAAGGTATTCGAGTCCGCCGAAGGAACGCTTGGACAAGTCTCCAAAATTTGGACGTTGAGCCCCAGCAATTACGACTGGAAACCAGGCCTCGAATTTGATCTGCTCGTCGAAGCGCTCGACAACCGACACGATCCAAAGTCTCAGCAACCCAAGCCCAATCGATCGACCACCAATCCAGTGCGAGTTCGAATTGTCAAGGACGAAACCCAGCATGCGGACAAGCCTGCCGAGGACCGGGCGAAACCCAATCCTCAGCAAGAGAACAAAGTTTCTAATTCCAAACCGAAAACCAAGCTGGACTCCCCAGATCCAACAGACTCAACCCAAGCCAAAGAATCCCAAAGCAATCCAGCAGGCCAGAGTTCCAAGAACGACTCCGGTACGGGAGATTCCAGGCCCAACGATTCCCAACCCCGTGAAGATCAACGCAACGGAGAAACTCGTGAATCTGGATCAATGAAAGACCAAGCATCGGAAGCGGACCGCTCCAACGCACCATCGCCGAGCGAAAACGAACAACAAGCCAACCCGCCCTCGCATGACGGCGAAGCCATCGAACGAATCGATCAGTTCCGACGCAAGCAAGAATCGAACAAAGAAGATGCAGGTCAAGAAAACGCTCGTCAACGAGGTGAAGGTCAGCGAGGGGAAGGTCAGCAGGACGAAGGACAACAAAGCGAAGGACAACAAGGCGAAGGACAGCAAGGGGAAGGTCAGCAAGGCGAAGGTCAGCAAGGCCAAGGTCAACAAGGTTCTGGACAACAAGGTTCTGGACAACAGGGTGCTGGACAACAGGGCGCTGGACAACAGGGTGCTGGACAACAGGGTGCTGGTAATCCAGGCTCAGGCCGAGAGAGTATGGGCACGGAAGGCACTGGCCGACAAAATCCTGGTGATGGTCGAGAAGGCGTAGGGAAGGAGACCGCGAGTCACGATAGCGGTGGCCGAGAAGTCACTGGTCAAGAAGGCACGAGCAAGGAAGGCACGGGTAAAGAAGGCACGGGTAAAGAAGGCACGGGTAAAGAAGGCACGGGTAAGGAAGGCACGGGTAAGGAAGGCACGGGTAAAGAAGGCACGGGTAAAGAAGGCACCGGCAAAGAAGGCACCGGCAAAGAAGGCGCTGGCAAAGAAGGCACCGGCAAAGAAGGTGCTGGCAAAGAAGGCACCGGCAAAGAAGGCACCGGCAAAGAAGGCGCTGGCAAAGAAGGCGCTGCCAAAGAAGGCGCGGGCAAAGAAGGCGCTGCCAAAGAAGGCGCCGGCAAAGAAGGCGCTGGCAAAGAAGGCGCTGGCA
>JBKDPB010000014.1:0-30446 GCA_046342615.1 Planctomycetota bacterium
GGCTTCTTCGTAGCTGATGGAGGGCACGGCGCAATCGATACTTCCCTCGATCGCCGACACCTGATAGTCGGGCACTCCGGTCGCGGCGGCCAGCGAACGCCATGCGGCGATTGCATCTTGCTGTGCTCGGACCAAGCTCGCTCGCGCTTGCGTCGTCAAGACCCGCAACTGCAAGGGTTCGTAGGGAGCGGCTTCGCCCGCAGCGACGAGTTCGACCTGCGCATCGTAGGCGCGGGATGCGAGATGAAAGAGCGCGTTTGCAAGACGAACCCGTTCGCGGGAAGCGAGCACCTGGAAATAGGCGCGGCGAATCCGCGAAGTCACTTGAACCCAGATCTTGCGCTGAGCGATGACAGCATTGGCGTAATCGACGGCGGCCGCCTCCGCTGCCAATCCCAATTTTCGCGCGGTAATGATCGTTTGGGTCAAGTATGCCCCTTGGTAACCCCCGGTGTACGCCGTGTTGATCGTATCCCCCTGGAAGCCGACTTTCGGATTCGGGGGCAAGCCAGCTTGGATCATCAATCCCCGCGCCGACTCGACAGCGGCCGCTGCGGATCTCAAACTCGGATGATTCTGATGGGCAAGCGTGTGGAGCGACTCCAACGTGAGCCTCGGCTCGATCGCTTCCGGGACGGCATCCAAGTTGGTTTCCGAGGGCCGCAACTCAGGGAAGATCCGCCGGATCGTTTCGCGTTGCTGGGGAGCATCGAGGTCTCGCATACTGGGTACGACGAGTGGTTCGGTATCTGCCCCCGGTAGTTCAGGAGGAAGCCGCAGGGGGCCTTGTTCCGCCGACTGTTGATGGCTAGCGAGGTTGAATACCCCCGGCTCTTCGGATGCGACCTTGGTCGGAGCACCGCAGGTTTCCCAGAACCCGGGCGCGGAATGGTCGGCGGTGTTGGGGACGCAATGAAATGTTCGAAACGGGTTCGCGCAAGGCGACTTGCAGCCGAGGCATGCTGCAAGGGCGATCAGCCCTACCCAGGCTCCGCGATGCATCCATGCATGCGAAATCGACATGTTCACGTGATCCTCGAGGCGGCTTGGTGGATTCGACTTCCCTGTCTCTTTCCAGCCAGCTCTTCCACCCGGATCGACGCACAAGCACAGAAAAACGTAGCCCAATTTGTTTTGGAGGTATTACGGTTGCGATCGATGCAAGCGAAAGAACCGTGCCATTTTAAACCAAGTCGCTCGTCCTCTTCTCCACGGCCAGCCACGGGTTGCGTCCTGGGAAGGGGAGCCGTGAACGGAATCACGCATCTTTGCGAAGCTGGGAAGTCTGGGTTCACCTTGCTGACAATAACGAAAGCTCTGACGGTTCCGGTCGATCCGATTCGATAATCCCTGATGATGAGGGAGACTAGTCGTGCGGGATATGCGATTGGTCGGAATGATTCACGAGAATTGGAAACCTGGCTTATGCGACGTACGTGGTTTTCTCTTGCATGCACCGTCTCATGGATGGCGATGAGCACGGCCACCCTTCACGCTCAATCTCCCCGTTGCGATGCGACGCACCATGCTTGTGGGAATTGCGATGGAAAACACGAGCGGGTGGGAGTCTGCATTCCGTCGCTCCAATTTCTGGTGGTGGATCGTTTGTCGGCAGCCGGAGACCGATTGGAACGCGCGATGCCGACATGCAAGCCCCGCGCAACGGCTGATTCCCGCGACGTTCGAACTTGCGATTCCAAGACGCCGAGCAGATCGAAACCATCATGCGGCACGGAACCATCATGCGGCACGGAACCGTCGTGCGCGGCTGAGCCATCGTGCGGTATCGAATTGCGAGGGGCCCCGAACCCTCGAGTTTCCGCATCCCGAGGGGATCGATCCGGCGCTGGGTCGTCGAGCGTCTTTGCGGGCAAGAAACCGGTCGCGCGTCCGCAGAACCAAGGTTCGCTGTCCGACCGAGCGCCTGCGGTTGGGCGAGTGCCGGCGCCCGGTTCGAGTGCAGGGGTTGAGGGTCGCGGTTCGACCGGGTTCAATCCCCCCAAACTGATGCCGACGCCGGTCTCGGACCATCGGGGTACCGACCCGGTGGTTCCCCCGGCCCCTCCCGTCCCTTCCGCTCCACTGGCTTCGTCGGTCCCCACGGATCCGACGGTACCCTCCGTCCCCTCGCCCCCATCCGACCCCGCCGGCGAACCGGCATCGGTTTCTGAGCAAGTAGGTGCACCGGAGTTGACCGATCTGCCTCGGGTTCCCGAGCCAGTGCAGGCTCCTGTGGCTCCGGATGCGTCGGTCGACGAGAAACCAGCGCCGGTCCCTCCCGTTCAACCGCTGCCCGATATTTTGGTTGATCCATTCACTGAGGATGTGGGGCAGGTCAAGCCATCGACGGGCCGTGGGGTCGTATTGGCGGGCGCTCAAGAAGTTCCTGCGAACGCACTGCGGAGTCGAGAGCCCAAGCGGCTTCACCCAGGCCGTGAAGAGGTCCGGGTAGGCGATACGGCGCCTAAGAAATCGACCCGCATCGCGATCAAGCGATCTTTCGAGCAGAAGATTAGCGACTAGGCGGGTGGATGCTGGTGAGGGTGGAGGTAGACGAAGGATTTTCCGAGTCGTCCGCCGTAGTTGCCCGCCGAGATTTTCACGAGACCTTGGACGGGAAGGGCTGCTTCGACGGCAGCATAGGTCGCTCGTGCGACATCGTCGAGCGTTGCACCGTTGATGATGATTTCCATGATGGACTGGACTCCTTCGGGTACGCGCGAAGCGGCGCCGAGTTTCTCGCGGAGCGTGGGGCAGTATTCCGCGTAGGTGCTGGCGATCAGAAATTTGTATTGGCTGCCCGCTTTGCTCGCGCTGGCCGCTACGCCTCCTGGAAACGTGGTGATGACGTTTGGGGCTGCATTCGCGGCTTGGGCGGCGCGGTCCGCCGCTTCGATGGCGGCGTCCTCCGACTGTCCGAGGAACCAAAGATTGCCTCCCATGATCCCGTCGGCGTATCCGAAGCGTCGCGAGAGAAAGAATTCTCCGCCGAGGGTCGGAATGGTCCAGCCTTTGTGTCCATGGAGTTCGCTTCGGAATTGATGACCATCTCCGAAGAAAGCGATCTTGCGCCCGAGTTTAAAGTAGGGATCGCTGTCGAGGGCATTGAAGCATCGGGTCGTGGGGCAGGTGAGAACATTTTGCGATAAACGCGCGAGCAGGACGCGCTCGAGGTGCTCGACCCGATCTTTGCGAAAACGTGGGACGTGAAATTGCAGAAGTGCCCCGATGCGTCCGTCGGGAGTTTCCTGACCTTTCGATGTGCCATCGAGTATTTGTTCCATACCGGCTTCGCAATCACACAGGATGGTGCTCGACGCGTGTCCGGTCGCTTTTTCGCAGGCCGCTAGCAGCCATTTTCGATCTCGAGCGGTAACCAGCACGCGCGCATAGATGCTGCGAAAGGCTTCTGCGTACGTGTCTTCGACACGCGACTCCCATTCGGGCCGGGTCCAAGGCTGCTGGGTTGCGGATGAAGTCATTTTCGACCTCGCCCCTCGTAGGCTGCCTGCTCGGTGATGATCTTGTCCATGTAGATATCGTGCTGATCCATCGGAATCGCGTCGAACATCTGGCATTCAAACGCGAGGGCGACCAAGGGAGTCTGCAGCGATGCGTGTTCGAGCAGCTTATCGTAGTAGCCTTTCCCGTGTCCTGTTCGGCCTCCCGTGCGATCGAAGGCCACACCGGGGACCATGATGAGGTCGAGGTCCGCGGGTTGCAAATGTTTCGCTGCGACCTCGCGAAGCTCCTTTTTCGGTTCCAAGATTCGGTACATGCCCAGTTCGAGTTCATCCATCGATTCGAGCCAGAACAGTTCCAATTCGCCGTCGACGCAGTAGGGGACCACGATCCGTTTTCCCGTGGCGAGCGCGTCGGGCAAGGCTTGTCGCGTGCGGACTTCGTCGCGGACATCGACATAGAACATGACGGTGTTGGCGGTCTGATATTCGGGGAGTTCGAGGAACCGCTTCATGATCGCGACCGAGACGGCGTCTTTGTCGGCTTGGTTGCGTCGGTTCTCGTGGGCTTGTTGGCGGATCGCGGCTTTGCGTTCCTGAACTTCGCTGACGGGTGATTCGGTCATGGTGTGTTGCGGGGTGGCGTGGCGGAATTGATGGCAAACCAAAAAAGTTATGGTACCAGGGGCTGCCGGATTTGTCATGGCTTGCCCGCCACCCTGCAGGGCCGTACAGTTGGTCGTCCAGCGCGGTGGAAGGCTCTTCCTGCCGTCGGCTCGGATTATCTTGTGCAGGACGCATATCCCTTTCAGATCGATAGGTCGCTGCGTTCTCGTTGGGGCCTTTGGATCCCGGGTCACGGAATCGATTCCTGGTCGCTACTACCCCATTTTGCGTCACGTCGGGATCCGGCACGTGAAAGATTGACGGTTGCGAAAGATAGCCCGCGCGAATCTCGCGCTTGGTTTTTTGACCGCCTCAATTGGTGCTTTATACTCGCGTGTTCGATCGAGTGTCCACTCCATGAATCCAGTGGTTTGCCCCAGCATGCTCCCGTACTTTCGATCTTGGTTTTCCTCTGCTCTCGTCGCGTTGACCGTTTCCATCGGTGCAATGTGCGCGAGCGGTCAAGATATCTCCTTGCTCCAGACGGGACGCCAATTGGAGTCGGAGCGGCGTTGGCACGAGGCGATCCAGGTCTATGAAAAGGCGATTCGACGCGACGTGGAGAACAGCCAGATCGCCGAACGGCTTCAGACGGCGCGGGTTCACTTCGACGTGGTTCGTCGCTACAGCGATCGCAGTTTTATCGATACCGTGAAGCGATCGACTCCCGCCGAAGCGCTCGACATCTACGGCGAAGTGATCGCCAAGCTCGAAGCCTACTTCGTGGAGGCGATCGATTACCCCAAACTGGCCCTCTACGGAACCGCTTGTTTGGAAATCTCGCTGACCGAACAGGACTTCCTCAACACCCACCTTCCGAACGCCCGGCGAGAAAGTATCGACGGGTTTCGCACCAAGGTTCATCAGACCGTGGTCGGCCGGCGGATCGCTTCCGCCGCCGAATTGCGATCCATGGTTTCGCAGATCGCGGTACAAGCCCAACAGCAGATCGGACTGACTCCATCGGCGACGATTTACGAAATGATGGCCGGCGCGGTTTGCATGCTCGATCCGTACTCCGCGTTTCTGACCCCGGGCGAATATCGGGAGATCATGTCGCAGATCGAGGGGAATCTCATCGGCTTGGGGGTCGAACTTTGGGCCGAGGGAACCGAGCTGCGCATCATCGATGTTTTCAAGGCAAGCCCAGCGTATGAGGCGGGATTGCGAGCGGGGCACTACATCCTCGAAGTGGATGGCCAGTCTGTTTTGCAGATTGGGGCCAAGAGGGCAGCGGATATGCTGCGAGGGACCGAGGGGAGTCGGGTCCAGTTGGTGATTTCCAACGGCGGAGAGTCGACCGTGCCCCTGCAAGTCGTTCGCAAACGGGTCGAGATTCCGAGCGTATCGGCCGCGGAAATGCGAGACGAGGGAGTAGGCTACATTCGCGTGACCAACTTCCAGAAGACCACGGTCCAGGAAGTGGGGCAAGCCATGTTCCAGCTGTCCCGTGAAGGGATGAAGTCGCTCGTCATCGATCTGCGCCGAAATCCCGGCGGATTGCTGGAGTCCGCCGTCGAGTTGGCGGACGAATTCTTGTCGCAGGGTCGAATCGTTTCCACTCGCGGACGCAATGGCGAAGAGAATCGAAACTACGCCGCTAAACCTCAGGGCACGTGGGATATACCGCTCGTGGTTTTGATCGATGGTGACAGCGCCAGCGCGAGCGAGATTTTTGCGGGGGCGATTCGGGACCATAACCGCGGATACGTGGTCGGCCAGGTTTCCTACGGCAAGGGGAGTGTCCAGGGGGTATTTCACAACGAGCGCGGACAGGGTGGGTTGAGGCTGACGGTATCCAAGTTCTTTTCTCCCAGCGGCACGGCCATCAGCGCCCGAGGCATCGTCCCCCACATTCTGGTTCCGGAGGACCTGTCGGCTTCGCAGAATCGGACGGCTTTGCGTCCCAACGTGGAAGGGAGCAAATTGGTCGCTCAGTTCCAGCCTTCGGAAGAGACGGTTTCGTCCAGCCGTTCCTTGACGGCTCGGCGGCCGGACGTGGACTCGTCCGATCGGGAGTCCAATCCGCCGTCTCCGCGCGATGCCACCATGGAAAAAGGGCTCCAGGTCGCCCGGGAAATGCTCCTGCAGACCCGTTCTCGCTGATTCTCGCTCTCTGGTAGAATCCGATCTCGGTTGACGGCTTGATTCCCTTCCTCTTCTCGCGAGCGGAGAACCGTTCGATGTTTCGCACCCGATTTTTCAGTCTGTTTTCCAGGGTCGCCTTGGTCGCTTGTCTTCTCCACGGGGCGCCGATGGCATCAGCCCAGAACGGAGATCCCATGAGTGTCCTCAAAAGGGACGTCGGGACATGGGACTGCGAATTGAAGTTCTATCCCGATCCCAATGGGCAGCCGGTAGTCAGCAAGGCGGTCGAAAGCAATTACATGGTGGGCAACCTTTGGGTCGTCGGTGATTTTCGAGGAGAGATGGCTGGCACCTCGTTTCATGGCAGCAGCCAAATGGGCTACGACGCCAAGAGGAAGAAATACATCGGTTCGTGGATCGATTCGGCGAGTCCCTATCCGACTTCGATGGAAGGATCCTACGACGCAACAGCCAAAGCCTTGACGGTCGTAGGCGTTGGCAAGGATCCGAACGGAGCCGAGACGAAGATGAAGCTGGTAACGACCTACAAGGACGAGGACAATCGCACGATGACGATGTATCTCGGTGGAGCCGGCAACGAATGGATGCGCATGATGGAAGTGGACTATCGCCGCAAGAAGTAGTTTTACCGCTCCTCATCCTCGACAGCTCGTTCGAAGCTGCGCACCACATCCGCCGCTTCTTGGAGCGATGCGATCATGCGGGTGAGGGTTTCCTCCATGCCGCTGAAATTTTCCGCGTAGTAGCTCCGCGCGGTGGCATCGTTCCAGATCTCCTGTGCCGACGCGATCGACTCCCGCCAGCTGTTGAGGCTACTCGCAATGCGGCCTTTCGCTCCCACCAGATCGTTTCGGCAACGCGTGCTCATGGCTTGCGGCCCCATTCGAGTACGAGTTGGTCGAGTCCCTCAAGGTTTTCGATCAAGCGTTGACGGGCATCGAGGTCGGTATGGTTGAGAATCCCGATGGGGCCTTTGAATCCCGATTGTCCAAGAACGCGTAGCCACTCGCGATCTCGATCCCCTTGGCCGATGACCAGGATCTTTTTCCCGATCCGTTCGCCATCGGTTTGCATGCCATTGAGGTTCATCGCGAGCAGCTTGGGTCCGATCTTTCGCAGAATTTCCGGCAGGCGATCGATCTGATCATGGGCATGATGCAGGTTGTAAACGATTCCAACGTTGGGCAGGTCGATCGCGTCGATCAAGCGAAGTTGGTTCTCCGGGATGCCGAACCAGCCTCCGTGGTTGTAGAGGGCGACCTGGCATTGAGCTTCCTGGGCGGCGAGTGCGATTTCGCGCAGCCGCTGCACCTCGGTCGCCATAAACGCGGCCTCGGCGTCCCCTTGCATCGCCGGGTCGCCTCCACCGGTGACCCACAATTGCGGGTGGACGTCGTGTTTTTTGCACAGGCTCAGTATCAGCTTGGCCTCGTCGTTGAGGACCGTGGGGAACCACCATGCCGTCAGTTCGATCCCGTGTTTCTTGAGGGTGAGGATCTCTTCCTCGAAGCTGGCGACATGTTCGGCTCGGTAATCGTAGGCCAAGCGGCGTATTTTCAGCTCCTCGAGCATTTGTGCACGCTGCTCCGGAGTTCGTTTTTGGGCATCGAACGGCACGATGCACCAAGCGACCAGGTTCGAGCGGTCGAACGGTGCGGCTTGAAATTCCTGCGAAATGGCACCCGTGCCCAAAACCGTCCAGGCCAACCAAACGCAAGCGATCCAAGCCTGTTTTCCCGTCATTCCTACCCCCATCGCAATCCCCTTGTTGTCCACGCACTCGCCCGCCTCGTCCGAAACATGGTCCGATCGGTGAATCCCATTCTAACCCAAGCGAACTGAGGTTGTGCGGTGCGGGGTTCGCGAATACATTTTCACAGCGTTTTACCCTCTCAATAGCCCTTTGTTCCACACCTTCCTGGCACCATGACATCACCCACCCCCATCACAGTCGCCTATGGCGACGGCATCGGTCCCGAAATCATGCAGGCCACCCTGCACATCATTGAAGAAGCGGGAGCCCGACTCGAAAAGCACGTCATTGAAATCGGTGAAAAGCAGTACCTCAAAGGAAACATGGCCGGGATCGAGCCCAGTGCGTTTGAGTCGTTGCGAGCGACGCGCGTGTTCCTCAAGGCTCCGATCACTACGCCTCAAGGGGGTGGATTCAAGTCCCTCAATGTGACGACGAGAAAAGCGTTTGGCTTGTACGCGAACATCCGTCCCTGTTTGAGCTACGATCCGTTCATCCGAACAAAGCATCCGAAGATGGATGTCGTCATTGTGCGCGAGAACGAAGAAGATTTGTATGCAGGCATCGAGCATCGCCAGACCTTGGACGTGATGCAGTGCTTGAAGCTCATTTCGCGTCCGGGAACGGAAAAGATCGTTCGCTACGCCTTCGAATACGCGAGAGCGTATGGTCGCAAGAAAGTGACTTGCTTCACCAAGGACAACATCATGAAGCTGACCGACGGTCTGTTTCATAAAATCTTCGATGAGATTGCGGCGGAATACAAGGACATCGAGAACGAGCATTGGATCGTCGATATCGGGGCCGCGAAGCTGGCGGATACGCCGGAAGCCTTCGATGTCGTCGTGATGCCCAACTTGTATGGCGATATCTTGTCCGACGTCGCTGCCCAGATCGCTGGCTCGGTCGGTTTGGCGGGCAGCGCCAACATCGGCGATGGCTCCGCGATGTTCGAAGCCATCCACGGCTCGGCACCTCGCCGCGCCGGACAGAACTTGGCGAACCCGTCAGGCTTGTTCCTGGGCGCGATTCAGATGCTGGTTCACATCGGGCAGGCTGATGTCGCCGAGCGAGCGCACAACGCATGGCTCAAGACGATCGAAGACGGCGTTCACACCTACGACATTTTCAAAGAGGGAATCTCCAAGGAGAAGGTCGGAACCAAGGAGTTCGCTCAAGCCGTCGTGGCCCGTTTGGGCAAAAAGCCCGAGATTCTCAAGGCGGTCGACTACAGTCGCGCACCGCGGCGTCCCCTGACCACACGTCCTCCGTATGTGCGATCGAGCGAAAAGCGGGAGATGGTCGGCGCCGATGTGTTCATCGCCTGGACCGACTCGATCGATGCGTTGGCCGCCAAGCTGCAGCCGCTCGCAGCGGACGGGATGTCCCTGGAGATGATCTCCAACCGCGGCATGAAGGTCTGGCCAGGCGGAATGGCGGAAACATTCACCGTCGACGTCAACCGTTGCCGGTTCTCGCTTCCCGAAGGTTCCGGCGGTTGCGTGCCTCACACGGCGATCATTGCGCTCCTCGAACGAATCACCAAGGCAGGGCTCGAATTCGTGAAGCTCGAGGGGCTCTACAATTTCGATGGCAAGCCCGGATTCTCGCGGGGGCAAGGCCAATAAGCCGAATGTGATACCTCCAAGAGTTGCGAACGACATCCGCATCCTCTTCGGTGCGTCGGCAAATCTCGCCATCGTTCACGATCGCGGCTTGAGCGAGGCGACGGTTTATCGAATCGAGTCGCTGTCATCGCGCTATGCGATGAAGCGTTGGCCGGCGTCGACCCACCGGGAGCGACTCTCGGAAATCCATGCGTTCCAGGAGCATCTGGCCGGCTGCGATGTGCCCTTGGTCCCCGGAATCGTCAAATGGAGCAACGGCGACACCCTGCTCGAAGCCGAGGGAGTATGGTGGGAAATCTCCGAATGGAAGCCAGGAGCGCCTCTCGATCGATTGGGGGAGATCAACGAGGATCAACTGCTCCAGTGCGCTGATGCGTTGGCGATGTTTCACCGTCGAAGCGAGTCCCGGGAAGCCGCGACGCTGTGCGCCCCGGGGCTCCAACAGCGCGCCGATGGGATGCGCTCCGCCATGCGGATGGAAGGCGAGCCAAGACGCCGATTCCTGGCTTCGATCTCCATGCGAAATGGGGCATCGGATGCCAGGCTTCTCGAGGATCTGCACGCCCGAGCGATGGATGTCATCCCGGGGACCGTCGAGTTGCTCCAGAGTTTGTCCCAAGCCCGCAACCGATGTTTTTGGATTCTGCGCGACGTGTGGCGCGAACATATCCTGTTTCAGGATAACCGTCTCTCCGGCGTGATCGATTTCGGGGCTGCGAGGATCGATTGGCCGGGCCTCGATTTGGTGCGCGCTTTCGGAACGCTGATGTTGGAATCGGATCCACGCTGGCCTGCCGCGGTCGACCGCTATTTGAAGCGTCGTCCCGATGCCAGTATCACGCTCGCCCGCCTGCAGGCCGTGCATCGAGCTTCGGTGGCGTTGTCGGCGTTGCAATGGATCGATTGGTTCGCGGAAGGGCGATTCGACTGGACCCAAGGGGCATCGCGGGGATGGCATCGCGCAATGGAATTGCGGCAGCAACTCGAGGATTTCGGAGCGAGCCCGGTTCGCTAGGCGTCTTGCGGTGAAACTCTGCCGTTGGATCGCAGGTTCTTCTCGGTCACGATGCGGTTGATGGCATTGAGCATCGCCGAAATGGTGGCTTCCACCGAATCCGTCGAAGCGCCGTTTCCACGATAGGTTTGTCCCTCGTGTTCCACCTCGACATTGACTTCGCCCATGGCGTCGCGACCGATTGTCGCGCTGCGGACGCGGAATTCCTTGCAAACGGTCTTGATACCGATGATCTTCTCGACGGCCCAGAAAGCAGCGTCGATCGGCCCATCCCCTTGTTGGACGCGTTCCGTGTACGTTTTGTCTCCATGTCGCAGCGTCAGTTCGACGCTCGGGACGCGACTCGTGCCGCTTTCCAAAGAATAGGAGACCAAGGTCCAGGTCGTATTGCTGGCATCGGCGATCTGTTGTTGGATCAGCGCGATAATGTCGCCATCGAAGATGTTTTTCTTCTTGTCCGCCAAAACCTTGAATTGATCAAACACGGTTTGAAGTTGCTCACCCGTGAGTTGATAGCCCAGTTCGCGAGCGCGATCGGCCAGCGCGGCCCGGCCGCTGTGTTTGCCCAGAACCAGATCCGTCTTCGCAAGCCCGACATCCTCGGGTCGCATGATCTCGTAGGTGCTGCGCTCTTTGAGCATGCCGTCTTGGTGGATGCCAGCTTCGTGCGCAAAGGCGTTTCGCCCCACGATGGCCTTGTTGCGTTGGACGTCCAGACCGGTGATTTTCGACAGCAATCGGCTGGTCGGGACCAAGCGTTCGGTTTTGATGTTGGTTTGGAAGTGGTAGAGGTCTTGACGCGTCCTCATCGCCATGACCACTTCCTCGAGCGAACAGTTTCCGGCTCGCTCGCCGATGCCGTTGATCGTGCACTCGATTTGGCCAGCCCCGGCTGTTACCGCCGAGAGGGAATTGGCGACCGCCAGGCCGAGGTCGTTGTGGCAGTGGCAACTGATAATGGCACGGTCCATGTTGGGTACGCGGTTCAGCAGCGCCAGGACGCGGTCGTACATCTCGTTGGGGGTCGTGTAACCGACGGTGTCGGGAATGTTGATGGTGGTTGCTCCCGCGTCGATGGCTGCTTCGACGACGCGGCAGAGAAAGTCGATCTCGGTTCGAGCCGCATCCTCGGCAGAGAACTCCACGTCATCGCAGTAGGATAAGGCGCGTTGGACCCCCTGAACCGCTCTGGAGATAATCTCGTCCTGCGTCATGCGAAGCTTGAATTCTCGGTGGATCGCGCTGGTGGCGAGAAAGACGTGAATTCGAGCCTTTTCCGCTTTTTGGAGGGCTTGCCATGCCCGGTCGATGTCGCCGTCATTGCATCGAGCCAAACCGCAAATCACGGGACCGCGAATGGTCGATGCGATTTCCCGGACCGCTTCGAAATCGCCGGGGGAAGCGATCGGGAACCCGGCCTCCATAATGTCCACTCCGAGCGACGCGAGGGCCTGGGCCACCTCCAGCTTTTCGCTCAGGTTCATGCTCGCTCCAGGGGACTGTTCCCCGTCGCGGAGCGTGGTGTCAAAAATTCGAATCTTTCGAGGATTGGATGGGGTCATGGAAGGAAACTGGAGTTGCGGGAGCCCCGTTCCCTTGGAAAGTGGCACGGGGGGTGGAAAGCGTCTGGCTCGAATTCTACTCTTGCCCGACGGAATCGGTACAGGCGTAGGCTTGGTGAAGCGGCCCGACCTTGAAAAACTAGAAAAACTTTCTTTTCTTGCACGGATCGCCGCGCGGATTCGCACCATCGAAGTAGGACGCCCCTTTGGCGTGCGTCGTTTTCGTTCATCTTTTCGACATCCGCAGCATCAAACCATGCGACTCACCTTGCGAACACTCTTGGCTTATCGCGATCAAGTCCTGGACGCCAAGGACACCGAGATTCTCGAGCAACGCTTGCGCGAGAGCCAAACCGCGAGGACCATTTCCGACCGGATCAACAATCTGATGTCCAATCCGGGTGTCGCTCCGATCGACGTCGATGCCACCGAGTTTGGGCTCAACGCGAACGATGTCGCCAGCTTTCTCGACGATACCATGGCCATGGACCGGATCGTCGAAATGGAGCGGAAATGTCTCGACCGCAATCCGCTCTTGGCGGATGTCGCGAGTTGTCATCGGATTCTGGCGGAGGTACTCCGCAACCCGACACAGGCCGCACCCGGCTTGCGCCATCGCGTCTCCGCCCTTGCAAGTCGGCGAAACGGTGACGCGAGCTCTCCGTTGCCGGGGTCCGAGGATCGGCGGTTGCGCGAAGATCCAGCCCATCGCTCGGTGCAGTCGCCTCTCGGGTTATCCGTGGCGAGGAACTCAGCGGCGATCAAATCGGTGGGGATGCCAGACCGTGTTTCGGTCGAAAGCGAGAGTCCCGCGACGCCGATCGAAAACCCTTCAAGCGGGCGGATTCCGGACTATCTGCAGAAATCGGAAAGGCAACACGCTGGGCCAGCCGTGTGGCTTCTCCTGTTGCTGATCGTCTTCGCCGTGTGCGCAGCGCAATCGCTCGGAACGCGAAAACGACTGATGGAGATGCTGGACCGCCAAACTAGCGAGTGGTCGTCGAACTCGGGGGTGCCGCCGACCCTTGAGCCAAACGCACGTTGAGAGCGCCGATCCGTTGATACAAGTCGGGTTGCTTCGCATAGAGAGCCAAGCTCTGTTGGTAATTCTGGATGGCTTGCATCAGATCTCCCGACGACTCGCGAAGGTCTCCTTTGTAAGCCCAGGCTCGAAAGTTATTCGGGTCCATCGCCAACGCCTCGTCGAGGTACTTCTCAGCTGCCTTGGTTTGGTTGAACTCCCGATGCATTCTCGCCAATTCGATGCGGGGTTCTGATGATGCAGGATTGGCGACGGCCCAATTCTTGAGCAAGGTGAATCCCTTGTCCGCCTTGCCCATGTCAACCAACAGGACCGCTAAACCGCGATGGCACTCCACATGATTGGGAGACAGGTCCAGGCACTGGTTGTACATCGCTTCCGCGTTGTCCAGCATCTTCGAATCCTTGGCTGCGGTTCCTAGTTTGTGGTATGTGGAAGCGAGGTTGTAATACGTATCCGGATTGGAGGCATCGGTCTGCTTGGCTTGCTCGAAATACTGCAGCGCCTCCGCGTATCGGCCTTGTTGATACAAGGCGACCCCCTGGCCATTCCGATTGCGGCTTCCCAGTTGGCAACCGCCACCGCTCCCGAGAAGCACAACCAACGCGAGACAGCAGTAGCGAGAGATAGCCGCAGGTCGGACGCTCGAGCTGGACATGATGACCTCGAAGACAGGGAACCGGCTGGGTTGCCGCAGATTCGTGGCATCTACCCATGGAGCAAGGGACTTAACAGGATTTGCCGATGAGAATCAAGACGAATTGATGCTTACGGTACAAATTCGCTAGCGATCACAATCGCTACGTTCGTCACGCAAAGACGAACCGCAGGCATGACAAAAGTGAACCTCGGCCCCGATCTCCTCCGATCCCATTCTGCAATGGCGCGCACCGTCTCTAGAGGTTTCGAGGAAACAATGTCTCGCTCAATGCTTGCATTTGCCCTGGCGTTCGTCTTCGTGGGAGGGGTGGCTCGAGGACAGTTTCCGTACGAGCCCCACGCGCCGTTGACCAATTGGGCGCGGCATCATGGCATTGGTTACGGGCCTGGGTATCACCAGCCGTCGTATCGTCAGCCCGGATATCCCCATGCGTTTTCGCAACGTCCTCCCTACGGCCGGCAGGGTCGAGACGGGACCTTTCCTCGGTTCGCCGATGTCCAGCGACCTGGGAGCTATGTCGATCAGCGTCCGTTGACGGCACAACCGCCGAGAGCGGCTCCGAGGCGTTGAGGTTCAACGGTTGCTGCGAATCGCTTCGCGAATGCTCTTGACACGGAAGTCGCGGGGAAGTTATTCCGTCCCCCATGCGCCGTAGGAGTGAGGCGCGATCTTCCCGCAATTCCTTGAACATGGAATCAATGAGCATGAGTCGAACTTTATGGATAGCGTTCGTGGTGATGGGAGTCGTTCAAATCGGATGCGGCAGCAAGTCGGATCCTGGAACTGCGGATGCGAACGCGACGTCTGGGCAACAGGCGACGCGCATCAGCGAAGGGTTTGGAGCGCCTCCTGCGCCATCGTCATCCGCGGCCCCTTCGAGTGTATCCTCGACCAATCCATCGGGGGCCAATCCCTTGGATGCCATGGTACCGCTGGGTTCGTTGAACCTCGCCAATCCCACCAAGCCGGAAGAAGTCGTCGGGGCTTTTCTGGACGGCATGCGAACGGGCAATGCTGCTGTCATCGAAGGTCTTCTTTCGACGCGTGCGAGAAAGGAGATCGCCGACAAGGGGCTCGACATTTCTCCGATCGGCTCTCCGCAAGCTCGATTTGAGATCGGATTGGCTCAGGTGGCTGATCCCAAGGATCCCAACACGATGCTCGTTTCCAGCAATTGGTTGGAGCCGGGTGAAAATGGACAGATGGCGAGTGAGTACGAAGTGGTTTGGGCTTTGATCAAAGAGCCTGCTGGGTGGCGTATTTGCGAAATGGCGGTCGACACGCATCAAGCGGGGGAAGAGATTCAGGTTGTCAATTTCGAAAATCTGTCGGACGTGGTTCCAGCGGGCAATGCCCCCGCAGGCAATGTTCCGCCGAACGGTGCTCCGCCTGCCAGCGCGCCTCGCACGGCTTCCAACCCGAATCCCGCAGTTCCGCCGCCGGCCCTGCAACCGTCCGCGTTGCCCCAGTCCAATTTGCCGGCGACCGGTTTGCCGCAATCCAACGTGCCAC
The DNA here is from genome assembly GCA_046342615.1 of Planctomycetota bacterium. Taxonomy (GTDB): domain Bacteria; phylum Planctomycetota; class Planctomycetia; order Pirellulales; family Pirellulaceae; genus JBKCUI01. Next base: position 15,410 of record JBKDPB010000014.1, read on the forward strand.
CCTCCAGCTTGCCGCAATCCAATTTGCCCGCCGTCAATCCGCCAGCGCGGGGTTCTCTGCCAGCTCTGCCGAACGGGCCGGGGAACAGTCCGGGGAGCTTGCCTCCTCTGCCGCCAGCAGGTTTTGGAGGGGGCCCTGCGGGGCAACCCGGTGGTCGATAAGGGAATTTCCTCAATTCGCGTCGCAAAGCGACAATCTTTAAGGTCGGTCGAGCCCTTCATGGCTTGACCGGTTTTGCTAGAATCCTCTATCCTTGTGCCCTTCGCTGGGGCGAATCCAATTGCCCTAGCAAGTCGTTTTATTTTTTGGTCGATATGTGCTTACGGGAGCTCCCTGTTATGGCAACCATTCAGGAACGAGTCATTGAAATCGTCTCCGAACAACTCGGTGTCGAGAAAGAGAAAATCAGTCGAGAAACACACTTCGTCAATGACTTGGGTGCTGATTCCTTGGATACCGTGGAACTGGTGATGGAACTGGAAGAAGAGTTCGACATCAGCATTCCGGAAGATGCCGCTGAGAAAATCCAACGAGTTGGCGAAGCGGTCGATTACATCGAAAAGCAACAGGCCTAGGGCGGTGTGGCCTGGGTTCCAAGTCGTCTGGTAATCCAATGAAGCGTCGCGTCGTCGTCACAGGCTTGGGGTGCATCACCTCGTTGGCATCCGATGTGGAAGGATTGTGGCAGGCCATTTTGGCCGGCAAGAGCGGTATTCATCCGCTCACCGTGATCGATCCATCACACCACAAGGTCAAATTCGGAGGTGATGTTCGGGATTTTGATCCGGGGCCTTCGTGCGATGCCAAGGACGCGAAACGGCTCGACCGCTTTTCTCTCTTCGCCATGTGGGCTGCATATCATGCGGTTCGCGATTGCGGGGTCGATTTCTCCAAGGAAGATCCGTTTCGTTGCGGCGCGATACTCGGATCGGGGATCGGAGGGCTCAACGAGATCGAATCGCAGATGTTTCGATTGTTCAGCAAGGGGCCGGATCGAGTCAGTCCGATGACGATCCCGACCATGATGCTCAATGCGGCGGGCGGGAACCTCGCGATCCGTTACGGTTTGCAAGGTCCCAATTTCGCCGTGGCGACCGCGTGCGCCAGCAGCAACAACGCCATGGGGGATGCTCTCAAGGCGATTCAGTACGACGAGGCGGATGTCATGCTGACGGGAGGTACGGAGGCGGCGATCACCTCGATCGGCGTTGCCGGTTTCGCGAACATGCGAGCACTCTCCACACGCAACGACGAACCCGAACGAGCCAGCCGTCCCTTCGACTTGGATCGGGACGGATTCGTGTTGAGCGAGGGTTGCGGCGTTCTGGTTTTGGAGGAGCTCCAGCATGCCAGAGCGCGAGGCGCTCGCATTTACGGCGAGATCCTTGGTTACGGCGGCTCCTGCGATGCAGGGCACATCACCGCTCCGGATGAACAAGGTCGCGGAGCAGCCCGGGCCATGAAGAATGCCCTCGCGGACGCCAAGCTCCATCCGTCGGATATCGATTACATCAATGCCCACGGCACCAGCACACCCCTTGGGGACAAGGCGGAAACGGTCGCCGTGAAAACCGTCTTTGGCGACCATGCGACCAAGGTAGCGATTTCCAGCACGAAGGGTCACTTGGGGCATGCCCTAGGTGCCAGCGGCAGCATTGAAATGATTTTGTCGATCCTCAGTTGCTACCACGATCTGGTCCCGCCGACGATCAATCTCGAGACTCCCGACCCTTCGTGCGATCTCGATTACACGCCGCTTCATCCGAGAAATCGAAAGATCCGATACGCGATGAACAACAGCTTCGGCTTCGGCGGACACAACGCCACTGTCATCTGCGGCAAACTCGAGTAGCGGTTTCCGATCGCTCCCAGGTTACTCCCAGCGCTCCGAACGGTTCCTCTTCTTTTCGCCGGTCTGCTTCTTGTTGTCCATCCGTCTGCGATGCGCGCCGGCGGTCGGACGAGTCGCCTTGCGAGGAATCACCGGTTTCATCGCTTCCAGCAGGAGCCCGCGGAGCATCTCTCGGCATGCTTCGAGATTCCTCGATTGCTCCCGGTGCACTTGGCAGCTGAGGACCAGCTCGCCCTCGTCCGTGATCCGGTTTCTGGCGAGGGCCCGCAGTCGCTGAAGTGTGCCCGGGAACAACGCCTGGGTCTGGTTCAAATCCCATCGCAAGATCGCCTTGGAGTTGACTTTGTTGACGTTTTGTCCCCCCGGTCCGCCGGATCGCGCGAAGGATGCTTGCAGTTCCGAAGCGGGGACCGTCAAATGGGGAGTGATCACTAAGTCTTCCATGGGCGTTTAAGGTAACTTGCGATGGCCTGTCTTGCGAGACTCCAAAACACGTTTCTCCTCGCGTGCATCGGGGCAACGTGCGGGTTCGTGTGTGCGAGCCTCGCTGGAGCCCAGCAAAGTCGTTCCGCGGTCGTGGAAAAGGAGCCCGCGTCGCTTTGGACTCGCGCGCAGGGTGAAGACTGGCCTCGGATGCTCGGGGTTCGCTACGATTCGAAAAGTCTCGAGACCGGGGTCCGCACCGAGTGGGGCAAGAACGGGCTCCCCATTCTCTGGAGCCAAACCACGGGGACGGGATACGGCAACGGGGTCGCCGCCCTGGGTCGATGGTTTCAGTGGGACCGACTTGGGGGAGTGGAGCGACTCACCTGCTATCGCGCTGAAACCGGGGAAAGCCTCTGGAGGTGGGAGTCACCGGTCGTTTATCGCGATGCCTACGGATACAACGATGGCCCGCGGTCTAGCCCCGTCGTCGACGGCGACTCGGTGTATGTGTACGGAGTGAGCGGCACGCTGGCCTGCGTCGCCATCGCGGATGGCACCGAACGCTGGAAACGGGATATGAGCAGCGAGTACGGCGTGATCCCCAATTTTTTTGGAGTTGGAGCATCTCCGCTGGTCTACGGGGATTTGTTGCTGGCCATGGTGGGAGGGAGCCCCAAAGGGCCCTGGATCGGCCGGTACCCGACCGTGAACGATTTGCCGAAAGCCACGCCCGCCGGTTCCGCGATGGTGGCGATCCACAAAGCAACGGGCAAAGAGGTTTATCGCGTCGGCAATTACCTTGCGAGCTATTCCGCGCCGATCATCGCAACTTTGGAAGGGCGCGATCGCTGCGTCGCCCTGGTCCGCGAGGGATTGCTCGTTTTTGACGCGGCGACCGGTGCGAACGAGGCCTTCTTTCCCTTTCGGTCCGCCACCTTTGAGAGCGTCAACGCCGGCTCCCCCGTGGTGCTGGACGGAAACCGCATCTTCATCTCCGAAGCCTACGAAATCGGCAGCGCCGTCGTCGAACTGCGAGATGGAAAGCTCGTTCCGATCTGGCAGGATCGCGGCGGACGGAGCGGACAGTCCATGCGGACTCACTGGGCGACCCCCCTCCGCGACGGCGATTTTCTGTTCGCCAGCAGCGGGCGGAATCCTCCCGATACCGATTTGCGATGCATCGAATGGAAGGGCGACGGACCTCCGAAAGTCCGTTGGAGCCAACGCAATCGCGACCGTGGAACCGCCCTCGCCGTTGATGGTCACTGGCTGTGGCTGGGGGAAATGGGCAAGCTTCAACTGCTCCAAATCGGCGCATCCGAATTCAAGCCGATCGCTGAAATGGATCTCGGCTCCATGACGCATCCCGACGGTCTTGCCTATATCAATCCGCCGAGTTGGGCTCCTCCCGTACTCTCGCATGGATTACTGTATGTCCGAGGAGAAGGCCGTGTGATTTGCCTCGAGCTGATTCCCGAATGAGGTTTGAACCCCATGTTGCACCGAAGACGTATCCTGGGTAGTGGACTTGCTGGCGCAGCGGTGATGGCCTGTCGAACCACACCTGTTCTCCTGGGCGATTGCCCCGATCCGCGCGCGGGTGAGGATTTGATCGAGTGGATCGAGCGGGCATGCGGCGATTGGGACCAGGGACGGTATCTCGCCATGCTGGGTGCTGCCAATCCGTTCAAGGAAGGGGACGCGATTCTCGGCGTCGCTGCCGTCTCGGACGAACAGCGGCAAATCGCACGCGAGCTTCTGGCCAATACATCGATCTCCAAAATCGATGCCCGCCCTCCTTTTCAAGACTCGATGCTCGCCTGGAACCAACAGTGGCTACGGCCGGACTCGGTTGCCAAGGTGGCTGAGATGACCTTTGGCGAATTGAAGCAATACCTTCTCGATCGATCCGAAGCGGAGATCCACGCCATCAAAGATGGTCTCTCCAGCGACGCGATCGCGTGCGTTGTCAAGCTCATGAGCAACGACGAGTTGATTCAGGTCGGGGCCAAAGTTTTCAACCCGCTTCCAGGTTCGTTTTTGGGAGCGCGAGGCTACATGGGAGCCCGCATTCAACCCAACTCGCCAACCGACCATCCCGACGATATCCGCTGGCAAGTCTTCAACGCCTTCGCCTTCGCCGTCGGCGATGTTCTCATCGGCACCAATCCGGTTTCGAGCGAAACGAACTCCGTTCGCATGGTCGAGGAAACATTAAAGGATGTCGTCACGGCCTTCGGCTTGAGCGGCATACTGCCTCACTGCGTGTTGGCTCATATCGATATCCAAGCCCAGGTCGAACGCGAGACCCCGGGTTCCACCGCGCTCTGGTTTCAAAGCATCGCGGGTTCCGACGATGCGAACGGAACGTTTGACGTCACCCTGGAAAAAATGGTTCGGCATGCCGAGCAGCGCCTCGGTCCCTTTGCACTCTACTTCGAAACGGGCCAAGGAGCGGACTTTACCAATGGACACGGCCGCGGTACCGATATGGTCATCCATGAGTCGCGGAAATACGGTTTTGTCCGCGGATTGATGCGCGTCGTATCCGAGACCCGCGAGCGACAATCCCTCGGCTCGCAACCATGGGTTCATGTCAATGACGTCGCGGGCTTCATCGGTCCCGAGGTCTTTCGCAACCGCGACCAGCTGGTCCGATGCTGTCTCGAAGATATCGTCATGGGCAAACTGCACGGGCTGATGATCGGTTTGGATGTTTGCACGACGCTCCACATGGACGTATCGCTGGATGATCTGGGGTGGTGCATCGAGCAAATCATGCCGGCCAATCCCGGCTATTTGATGGCCTTGCCGACTCGGATCGATCCGATGTTGGGTTATCTGACGACCGGCTTTCACGATCATGTTCGCATCCGAGATCAATTCGGTTATCGCGTCAACGATGCCATGTGGTCTTTCTTCCAGGAGCTCGGCGTCATCGATCGCGACGGCAAGCCAACCGAGCATTTCGGCGATCCCCTCTGGGTGTATCAACAGTATTGCCGTCGCACTGGGGATATCCGAAGTGCGGGCGAGATCGCGGCGGATGCCGAGCGATCCCTGGAAGAGGTGCGGCGACGAGGCGTTTTGATCAGTCGAGGATTCGACAGCGAGCCGAGCCGCTTGCCAAGAGACTTGGATGGCGAGATCCACCGCATTTACGACGACGCGAAACGCTGTATTTGGGCCGAACTGCCCGACCAATTTGCGGCTTCGATCTCGCCAGCGATTCCCATCGCGACCCAGTCGACCGATCGCAACGATTACATCCTGCATCCAGCCTCGGGCGAAGCGTTGCATCCATCGAGTGTCGAATTGCTGGGGCAACTGAGGAGCCAACACGCGGACGCGTACAATGCCTTGATCGTCCTCTCCGATGGACTCAATGCCTTGGCGCTGACCAGCGACGACCAAGCCAAATCGCTGCTCGAACATCTCGAACGCGAGTTGAAGCTGTCGGGTATCCGCGTCGCCCCCGAGCGCCTGTTGATCCGTTCAGGACGCGTCCGCGCAGGCTACCGCATCGGCGAACTCATGTTTGGAGGCCGAAGCGGTCCGATGCATCTGTTGCATGTTGTCGGCGAACGGCCAGGAAGCGGCCATCGCACTTTATCGATCTACATCACATCCGCTGATGGCCAAGCGTGGGGGCAACCCGCGGCCATCGACCACAATATAACCAAAGTCGTCTCGGGGATCGCCTCGACCGCGTTGCTCCCCGAACAAGGAGCCGAAGCCGCGGCGCGGATTTTGCGCACTCTGATCTGAGCGCCTCGGTATCAAGGCGATGACAAGCTGGAGATGAGGGGGCAGCTGTTCGAGGTAGGCTGGTCGCGCCGGTATTGCTCGAGCAACTCGCGCGATCGAGCCGCCAGCATGCGGCGGACTTCTCGACGCGCTCCCTTGACCCGTGCAATCTTCATGTTGTCATACGCCGTGGTTTGATGCCGCATCCAGGCGATGACAGCCGCCTCCGCGCGGCGCTCGATAGGGATCCGTTCGGTTCGCGCCACCGTCCCGCTGCCGACCGGTGTCGCATGGTCGGCAATTCTTTCGGCCATTTGCTGGGCTAGCTCTGCATGCTTCGGATGAAAATCGAGGAAGCGGACGACGGCTTGTGTGAAGTCGCCGACGTACTCGGCTTGTTTTTGATCCCGTCGCCGCGAATCGGCCGCCCTCTTTTTTGCGTAGGCTTCCGTGGCACGTTCCGCCTCGAGCGTTTTGGCAACCTGCGAAATCGTCAGGGCAGGAGCCCATACTCCCCGGGAAAACACCTTGCGACCACGCTTCTCTTGCACCACCCAATGATCCCCTGCGGCCTTCACTCGCCGCGTCCAACCCGGATCCCCCGGCGGCAGCAGGTCCCAGCCGTCCGGAACTCGGACAACGGCTCCCGAGGCGGTACGAACGCTGCGATCATCGGGGCCAGGCAGAAAAGTAGGGCTTTCGGTCATGGATTTGTCAAAAAAAGGGAGCGGAAACTTCGGTAGCATCGACCACCGATTTCCAAGATCCTTAGGTGGGATCCGAATATACCTTCTATGAGCACAACCACCCATCACCATACACGGGGATCGAGGATCGCCCGACCAGGGTCTGCAGGCAATGTCATCAGCGCCCTGGCAAGCTTCGTCTATCCTGGCCTAGGGCAGCTCGTTCAAGGCCGCATCATTGCATCCATCATCTTTTTCATGCTCGCCACGCTCCTGTGGTTCGTCCTCCTGGGCTGGATCATCCATCTGTGGGCTGCGATCGATGCCGCGAGGTACCGAGCGTAGGCTTCCGCAACCCCAATCGCTCAAAGCGAGGCGGCGAGGATTTCGGCCAGCCGCACCGCCATCATGGCCACGCTCGCCTGCGGGTTGCAGCCGACCAGGCGAGGCATCGCCGAAGCATCGCATACCCACAGCCCCTCGACCCCTCGGACTTGCAGCGAGTCGTTGAGACAGCTCGTCGCGCTCGTCCCCATCGCGCACGAACCCGCATAGTGATAAATCGTCGAGGTAAATCGCTGAACGTACGAGGCGAGGCGATCGCGGTCTTTCCATTTCGGAAAGATCTCAGCGCCGAGCCAACCCTGCCACTCGGAGCGATCGATCCAATCGCGAACGGCTTCGATCGCACCGAGGTAACCATCGCGATCGCTATCTACCGACAGGTACTGGGGATCGATCGCTAGTGGGGGTGGGGATTCCGGGTCCCAGTCTCCGCGGGCTTTTGCGATCGCAAGAGTGCCTTGAGATCGAGCGTGCAAAGGGGTGACTGCGAAACTGACATGCTCACCTCGGCCGCCAAACGGATTTGGATCGAGATAGTGCGTGGGGGTGATGTGCAACTGAAACTCGGCTCTGGCTTCATCGCTCCAAAGGTCTGGAGTATTCGAGAGGGCAAAGAACCCACCCAACTCCGCGAGATTGGAACTGCGTGGGCCGGTGCGATATCTGGCATACTGCAGCCTTGCATTTCGATGTCGATCCTGTTCCGAGACAGGCGAGTCGGAACGAAACACGATCGGGAAGACGAGGTGATCCTGAAGATTCTCACCGAGTTCGGGTAGATCGGTGCGGCATGCGATCCCGGACCATTCCAATTCCTCGCGAGGGCCTAGCCCGGATGCCATCAGCAACCGCGGCGTCTCCATCGTCCCCGAGCATACGATGACTCCACGTCGGGCTCGCCGTTCGATAACTTCACCGTTGCGAGATGCCAATCGAACGCCGGTGGCTTTGTCGCCATCGAACAGCAATCGCATCGCCTTTGCATCGGGAAGGATGCGGAGCCGCGGATAGATCGGCGATCCCAATCGGTGCTGTTCCTGTTCCAACAGAGTCCACAACGAACAACGTCGACCTCGAGACTGCATGCGGCGATAGGCCTCGATACCTATCCGAGGGCGATCGAAACCGGAGGGATAACATGGCGCAGACCAGCCTCGCTCTGCGGATGCGTCGAGGAGCCGTCGCATGCTCGGATGCAATGGCGGCAGCGTGGGAAGATGCGACGCATCGAGCCATTCTCGCAATCGCTGAAATGCCGTTTCGATGTGTTTCAGTGACCAAGCGGGACCAGCCATCCCCTGCCATGTCACGAAGTCGCGCGCGTCGGGCTCGATCCAAATCATCGCGTTGATCGAGGTCGAGCCTCCCAGTGCGCGGCCAGCCGGCCATCGGATAGTGCGTTGCCCCAGCCGATCTTGCGGTAGGGTGCGATAATTCCAATCCCATGGGGATCCGAAGGTCTTGAGATAATCCGACGGTATTCGCAAGCGGCTCGAACGAGGAATCGATCCGGCCTCGACCAGCAGCATGCTGCCTAATCGACGGTCCAGGATTTCGCGAGCCAGGGTGCAACCAGCCGCTCCCGCGCCGATGATGATGAAATCAGGATCCGTCTCGGGCATGGGTGCGAATCAATAATCCAGGCTCGCGCCACCGTCGACATGCAATCCTTGACCGGTGATAAAGCTGCTGTCGCTGGTTGCCAGGAACAAACACACCCGACCGATTTCCTCAATATCCGCCATGCGTCCGAGGGGCTGCAAGGCAGCGATACGCTCGAGCGCCGCATCGGGATCCGGCAAGGTCGCGGCCCAGGATCGCATCAGCGGCGTGTCGACGTTGCTCGGCAGGATCGCGTTGACGCGAATGCCGAAGTCCGCGCACTCGAGTGCCAGCGATTTGGTGAACGACAACTGAGCTCCTTTGCTGGCTGCATACGCGGTGGAGTTGCGTTGGCCCAGCACCGCCGTCATCGAGCTGATGTTGACGATCGTCCCCCTGGTCTTCTTGAGATGCTCAAGGGCATAGTAGCATGCGGTGTAGGTACTCAGAAAGTTGATCCGGAGCACGTCGACCACTTGCTCGGGGGGCATGCCGGACAACGGCGTATCGGGCGGGTGGATGCCCGCGTTGTTGATGAGGCAATCAAGTTGCCCAAAACGGTTCACCGTCTGTTGGATGGCGTCGCGCACCTGAATTTCACTCGACATATCCGCTTGGATGGCGATGGCGGGATGACGGAGGGAATCGACCATGGCTTGCGCGGCATGCAAGTCGCGATCGACCACGGCCACATGCGCACCTTCCTTCGAAAAAACGCGACAGCATCCGGCGCCGATGCCGCGAGCTCCTCCGGTGACCAAGACCACACGCTCGAAAAATCGCATGTCTGAAAAACGCTCTTCGCTGGAGTGAACAGGAATCCCATCGGGGAATGAACGTGTTATCCTATCATGAACCGCAATATCGATGTCGTTTGCACAAGGGGTTGTTCGTTGTCCGATCGCTTGAAAGTTCTCCCCTCGGTTTGTGCTTTGGATTGCCCGGACACCTGCGCGCTGCACATCACGGTCGATGGCGACCGCGTGATCCATCTCGCTGGGGATCCCGAGCATCCGATCACGCGCGGCTTTGCATGCGTCAAGACCGCCCGCTATCCCGAGCGCCAGGAGCAGCCCGATCGGTTGCTCCATCCCCTGCGCCGCGTGGGACGCAAGGGGGAGGGGCGATTCGAACCCGTTTCCTGGGACGAGGCGCTCGATGCGATCGCGGACCGCGTTCGAGAGATCCTTCACACCGCGGGGCCGCAGTCGATCCTGCCGTACCATTACGCAGGTACCATGGGAGTGATCCAGGGGGATTCGCCACGAGCATTCTTTCGCGCCCTGGGATCGCTCGAGCTCGATCAAACCATCTGCGCCACCACGGGAGGGGCGGGTTGGGAAGCCAACTACGGCCCCAACAAACTATCCACCGATCCCGAAGACGTGGTCCACGCCCGCACGATTATCTTATGGGGGATCAACACGCTGCGCAGCAATTCGCACTTGGCCCCAATCCTCAAGGAAGCGCGCAAGCGCGGGGCTCGGCTTCTCCACATCGACCCCTACCGCAATGAGACTTCCCGTTTCTGCGACGCCCACTGGCAAATCCGCGTGGGGACCGATGCCGCACTGGCCTTGGCGATCGGAGGAGAGATCCTGCGCCGATCCTGGCATGATCGCGAGTATGTCGAACGATACGCGCTGGGTATCGAGGATTACATGCAGGCCTGCAATCCGTGGCCCCTCGATCGAGCTGCGGAGTACTGCGATGTCCCGCTGACGGAACTCGAGCAACTTGTTCACGACATGGCCTCGCGTCCGCCATGCTTCATCAAAGTCGGATATGGTCTGACTCGCAACGAAGGTGGCGGCAACGCGATGCGTGCCATCACATTGCTCCCGGCTCTTCTGGGATCTTGGAAACAGCGAGGCGGGGGAGGCGCGTTATCGACCAGCGGCGCGTTCCAGCTTCATCGCGATGCGATCACCGGCAAGCATCTCCAGAATCGCGCCTCGCGGCATGTCAACATGAACTGCTTGGGTCAGGAATTGGCTCCCGAGTCGAGCCGTATTCAGGGATTGTTCGTTTTTAACAGCAATCCGGCGGCAGTGGCCCCCGATTCCTCTGCGGTGCGACGCGGCCTGGCGCGGGAGGATCTTTTCACCGTCGTGCTCGAACACTTTCAAACCGACACCGCGGACTACGCCGATTATCTGTTGCCCGCCACGACGTTTCTCGAACACGCGGATGTCTACACCGCATATGGACACTATTACCTTCAGTACGCCGAACCCGTGGTTTCCCCTCGAGGTCAAGCGAAACCCAACCGCTGGGTCTTCCAAGAAATCGCTCGCCGGCTGGGACTGACCGATCCGTGCCTCTACTGGGATACCGACGCGTTGCTCCAAGAGATGCTTCGTTCCCCGAATCCCTGGCTCGAGGGGATCACGCCAGAGCGGCTCAAAGCGGAGCGGTCGATCAAGCTCATGCTACCCGAGCCATTCTTGCCGTATGCCGAGGGAAGTCACTACGAGGATGGCAAGATCCGATTCTCGCCGCCGCCGCGACAACTCGAGTTCCAAGAACAGCCCAACGACGAATATCCGTTGCGGTTGATCTCCCCTCCCGGGGCCGTTGTGGTCAATACCACCATGGGGAACGTGCCAAGTATTCTCAAACTCGCGGGGGGAGAGCCGTGCGTGCTGGTCCATCCCGACGATGCAAAACGATACGGGATTCGCGATTCCGAAAGGGCATCCATCGCCAGCGCTCAGGGGAGCATCGAGCGCAAAGTGACCGTCACCGACGAAACGCGCCCCGGGGTCGTCATCGCAGTCGGGCAGTGGTGGCCGAAGCTCGCGCCGGATCGCAAGAGCCTCAACGACTTGACCAGTCAGCGCCTGACCGATTTGGGGGGTGGGAGCATGTTTGGAAATGCCATAATTCGTATCGCTCCGTTGTCGCATCGGCAATCGTCGTAGCTTAAGATGGCAAGCTTCGAGGTGTTATTCATTCGGATGCCGGGGACGCTCCCCACGGAGATTGCAATGGATCGATATGATGACTTGCAAAAGATACAAGATCCATCGGCTGCAGCAGTGCCCGAGATCGATCATGCGAAGATGAGGGAGTTTCAGAGCAAGTTGGAATGGGAGCAAAACCTCTTGCTGGGCATTCTCGCAGGGATCGCTGCCGCATTCGTGGGTGCATCGATCTGGGCGGTCATTACGGTGGTGACCAAGTTTCAAATTGGATGGATGGCGGTTGGGGTTGGATTCCTCGTCGGGTACGCAGTTCGCATCTTTGGCAAGGGCATATCCACCCCCTTCGGTGTTGTGGGCGCCCTGTGTGCTCTCTTGGGTTGTCTTTTGGGAAACTTGCTATCGGCCTGCGGCTTTATCGCCAATGGTCAGGGCGCGTCCGTGGTGGACGTGGTTCTGAGCGTCCTGCTGCAGCCGGCTTTGGCATTTGAAATCTTAAAAGTAACCTTCAGTCCCATGGATGTGCTGTTCTATGCAATCGCTGTCTACGAGGGATACAAGCTCGCGTTCCGGCAGATTTCCCAAGAGGAATTGTCCAGCCTGACGCGCAGCGCGTGATCGACAGGACGCGTTCTATCGGCCGGGGGACCATCGCATCGTTCCACGGAAGCTTGGACCGTGTCATGGAGTTATCGGAAGTGACTCCGTACCCATCGGGGATTTGCCGGTCCTGTTTTCTCGATTCTCGTTAGATTCGACGCGTGCAGGCATAAAATCGCCTTGACCACACACCAAACCCCGATCGCCCAGCCTATCAGGTCGACGGCTGCCAAACATCCCGCTGCCCTACCGCTATTGCCGTGGGTCACCAGGTGCTTGGTCGTCTCCACTTCGACTCCAAAGCCGCGCAATTCTTCGATCGCGGTCGGATAAGTGGTCGCCGAGATCCCGCGGAGCAGGCCGAGAGCCGCCAGAATGAGCGCTCCAGAACACATCGAACCGATCAGTTGCTTGCTTTCATGGGATGCCCTTTCGAAGGAACCGAGAGCCACGATCCCACGCCGAAGGGACAGGGAAAGAAACGTGTGTTTCTGGCTTGAGTGTCTCATGTTAGCTGAAGCGAGACGTCGATCAAGCATGTTTGGCCGAGCGGTCGGCAGCTAGGGTGACGCCGAATCCATTCGGCGGGCAAGCCACCAGCTCGGCAGGGCTGCAAGAGCGGACAATACCAGGGCCAAGCTCGCTTCCCGATTGCGAATCCCATAATGCAGCAGATCAAACATGCGCATCGCAATGGTTGTCACGCCGGGCGGTTGGACCAGCAGATAGGAAGCCAGGTCCCCGAAAGCAATCAAGCTGCATGCCAAGGCGCTGGCCGCGAGCGCTTCGCGCGCATCGCGGAACCAAACCCACATGCGGACCCTCGCGGACAGGGAGCGATCGATCGACAGGATGGCTTGGTGCTGCTCTTCGAAACGGGCCCTCGCCAACCACAAAATGCCATACGCGACCGGCAAACACCGTGTTTGCAAGGCAAGGATGGGGCCTAGCAGCGTCTGGTCGCTGAGGAATTGAAGCGGCTGTGGCAACGCCGTGTTCAAGAACGAGGCGACCCACAGATTCACGATCGGACCGGGCAATGCCAACATGAAGACCATACCCCCAACGACCCAAGCCGAACCCTTTCGAAATGGAATGCAGGTGATGAGCAACCAAGCCGAGGCCATGGTTACTGCGGTCGCCCAACATACGAGCATGCAGCTCCATCCGAGTTCGATGCGGTAGTCCAGCACATGCCACAGACTCGATGCGAATGCGTTGACATTCCAGTTTCGTACCGTTTGTCCATCGATCACCCGCGATTCCACCCCGGTGCGAGCCACCATACCCAGCCAAGGGAGCGCGACGGCGAAGCCCACGATCATCCATACGACCCAAGGAGTTGCCATTGCAATCAGGGTTCGCTGCGCGGGGACCGGATCCCAGTTGCCGTGTGGAACGATGTGTTCCGATCGCATGTTTCTCAGAACACGGCGCACGACCATGGCTGCCGATAAACCACCGACGGCCGCCATCAACCAAGCGAACGCAATCGGGCCGCTTCGCAGTTTGCCAAACTGAACTTGTTGATAGACGCTCTCGCAAAGCGTGGGGACTTGAAACAAGTTGGTGACCACCATGTCGTTTTGCGTCATGCAAACGGTCCATAGCAAAGCGCAGACGATCCAGGGTGTCAGCCGAATGGGCAGGATGCGGCTGGCGACATAACCAGGTCCGAATTCGCTCCAGGCCTGTTCAAAGGTTGCGTCGCGTGCGCGATACCAACCGTAGGAGAGGATCAGAAAGCATGCGGGTAGAGCAGCCACGGCGTGAATCCAGATAACCGAGGCGATACCCCACCAGGGGTACTTGGCCGCATCGACCTGACTGATTCGCAACCAGCCTTGGATGCCGAATCCCGCGCTCCATGCGGTGGCTTGTACATAGACCGGGATCAGCAGCATGCTGCTGATCCATGCCGCGCACGGTCGTCCCCAAGGGATGCGAGCAAAGAAGATGCCGTAGGACAGGATGGTTGCGAGGGCGGTCGCGAGCAAGGCGGCACCGCCACTGATCATAAGCGTGTGGGCGATGGCGCGTCCCAAGCCTACATCCCACTGCATTCGATCGATCCCGCGCAGAAAACCTGCGTTTGTGGAACTACTCGGAAACCTCGACCGACAGGATCTCGATCGCCTCGGCGGGCACATCGGAATGACCCGCACGCCGCGTTGTTGCGACTCCTTCGATGGCGTCGACCACATCGTTTCCGGCCGTCACCTTGCCAAACACGCAGTATCCGACTCCATCTTGCGAGTTTGCCTTGTCGAGGAATAAGTTGTCCTTGGTGTTGATAAAGAATTGGCTGGTGGCGCTATCGGGAACGCTGGTTCTCGCCATGGCGATGGTGTACTTGACGTTGCTGAGCCCGTTGGCGGATTCGTTCTTGATCGGGGAGCGGGTGGTCTTTTGTTTCATATCGGGAGAGAAACCGCCCCCTTGGATCATGAAACCTTCGATGACTCGGTGAAAGATCGTGCCGTTGTAGTGGCCATCCCGAGCGTACGTCAGAAAATTCTCGACGGTGATCGGAGCGGCTTTGCTGTCGAGTTCGAACGTGATATCCCCTTGGGATGTTTTCAGGGTAACCGGCATGGCGCTGCGCTTTCTGCGGTGAAAAGTGAGACGGAGATCAATCGCATGGACTAGAAGTTTACCACACTCGGCAGCGCTTCGGTGGTCGCTGGCGGCCAAGAGGTCCGGACGCGACAACCACCCAGCGGACTGTCCGCGATTTCTAACGTGGCGGCGTGTTGCTCGATGGTTCGCCGCACTATCGCCAATCCCAATCCCACTCCAGCCCCCGGGGGATTGTCCGTCGGATCAGGTTGGTTTTCCAAGCGAACGAAGGGTTC
>JBKDPB010000015.1:0-13529 GCA_046342615.1 Planctomycetota bacterium
GTCCTGCGTCGTTCCACCCTCGCCGAACGGCGTCCCGTAGGCAACCGCCCTGTGATCGAGGGGATGCTGCGGCATGCCGACATCGTTCTGACTGCGCGAACCGACGCGGGGGAACTCGTCGGGGTCTCGCGCGCGATCACCGATTGGAGTTACTGCACCTATCTGTCGGACTTGGCGGTTGACGAGCAATTCCAGGGGCAAGGCATCGGACGGGAATTGATTCGCCGGACGCATGAAATCGCTGGACTCGGCGCCTCGCTAACCTTGCTGGCGGCCCCGAAAGCCGAGTCGTACTACCCTCATATCGGCATGAAACAACACCACTCCTGCTGGCGTTTTGAAGGTCGGCGTTAGCCTCCCCGCCTTCGAATCGTCCCGCGGATTGTGCTAAAATCAGGACATCCGTTGAGCCAAGATTGCGATCGGAAAAGATTTGAACAAGTCGATGCGCCGAAGTAACACACGCTCGGTTGATCCTCTTCCCCACCCTTCCTCCCACCCATTGGAGATTTCACCCATGCATGCGCGACCACGAATCGATCGCCGAGGATTTCTCGCCCAGACCGCCGTTGCGGGAGCCTCAGCCTGGGCGGCACCGGCGATACTTCACGCGAACCATCGCGCCCAGGAATTGCACGTCGCGGCGGTTGGTTGCAACGGGATGGGTTGGTCCGACCTCTCGTCCGTGGGTTCGCATGCCAAAGTCAAATTCGTCGGCTTTTGCGACATCGACGCCAACCGATTCGATCAAGTGGATAAAGCGTTTCCAGGCGTCAAGCACTTCTTCGACTACCGCGAAATGCTCAGCGAGCTCGGGGATCGAGTCGATGCGGTGATCGTCTCGACACCGGATCATATGCACGCCCCGGTTGCGATGATGGCGATGGGCATGGGGAAACATCTCTACTGCCAGAAGCCATTGACCCACACCGTATGGGAAGCGCGGCAAATGCGACTGCTCGCCACCAAAAAGAATTTGACGACTCAGATGGGGAACCAAATCCATTCGGCGAACGAATACCGCGGCGGCGTGAAGCTCATCCAAGAGGGGAAAGACAAGGGAAGAAAAGTGGTCGAGGTGCACTCCTGGGTCGGCGTTCAAGGGAGGCAGTACTGCAATCGAACCGATCGTCCCGCGGAATCGGGCGTGCCCGCGGGAGTGCATTGGGATCTCTGGCTGGGCGCCGCGCCTTGGCGACCGTTCGCACCTGAGGTGTACCATCCCTTCAAGTGGCGGGATTGGCAAGACTTCGGTTCTGGTGCTCTCGGCGACTTCGCTTGCCACATTCTCGATCCCGTATTCACCGCGCTGGAGTTGACGGCCCCCACGTCGATCGTCGCGCAAAACGAAGGGACCACGCGGGAGGTTTGGCCCGGACCGGAGAAGATCACATTCACATTCCCTGGCACGCAGTACACCGCAGGCAAGGAGTTCAAGGTCGTTTGGTACGACGGTGGGCTCAAGCCAGCCGCGGACTTTGTAAAGCTACCGGAAGGCAAGGAATTGCCGAGTGCGGGGTCGCTCTTCGTGTGCGAGAATGGCGACATGATGGTTCTGCCTCACGTCGGCACCGCCCAATGGCACCGAAACCATCAATACCTCTCCCACGATATTCCCACGGGGCTCGGCACGAACCATTGGCATGACTGGGTCGATGCGGTGCTCGCGGGGAAGAAAACGACCGATGGTTTTGAGTATGCCGGCCCGCTCACCGAAGCCGTGCAGCTCGGCAACATCGCTGCCCGGCTCCCGGGGGTCAATTTGAGATGGAATGCGGACGCGTTCTCGCTCGAAGGGCACTCAGACGCACAAGGGATGTTGACGAAACAGTACACCCGAGGCTTTGAAGTTGTCGCATAGCGTCGGTCATCCGACAAACTGCGCCATGCGTTGGACGACACTCCACATCGGTCGAAAGACGTCCCCAACGAAACGGAACAGCCCGGAAAAACCGTCCATCGCGAATCCGTAGCCGGCTCCGATGACAAAGAGGTTTGCGGGTATCAAAAACAAAGCCGCGAACCAAGGCCCCAAACGCCTCGTTTCCCTGGTCCCCATCTGCCATTGAATGATCACAGACGCAACGTGATATGCGACCCCGACCCCGAGCACGAAGCAGCGCAAGGGCGCGGGCATGATCCAACTCATCAACCACATCACGATCGAGGCGATCGGCAGAAAGAAGGGGCTGGCCAAAATCACCCAGTTTCCTTTCCCCAGCCAACGCTCGCGCGGAGCCATCAGCACGCGAGAAATCAGCCACTGGGTCAGCTTGCGCTCGACGGCGATGGCTTCGCGCACCCACGCCCCGTGGACAATATCCGTGCGGCACAGAAACACCACCAATGCTGCGCCGGCGAAGAACATGCTCGAGAAAACCGGAAACTCGGCTAATTTCCTGATCCGCAACCCTACCGCGTGCAGAATGAACGGGAAGAGGAGCGTCCCCAAGCCCGCCGCAATCCACTTGGTCGATTGCACGAACCGATCAATCCGTTGGGGGAATGTCCTTGGCGTTCTCATGGAAATCCTAACGGACCTTGGAAAATACGCTTTGACGGGTAAGCTTTAGCCAGCGTTGAACAACCTCATTTTGCAGGATACCGCGGTCATGAAAATAGTGGAGCATGATTTAGTCGTTTTGGGAGGGGGGCCAGGGGGATACGTGGCTGCGATCCGGGCTGCTCAGCTTGGAATGAGCGTCGCGTGCGTGGATGAAAATCCCAAATTCGGTGGCACATGCCTCCGCGTTGGATGCATCCCGAGCAAGGCCCTGCTGGAGTCCAGCCATCTCTACCACGACACCAAAGCCTCGCTGACCACCCATGGCATCGTCGTCGGCGATGTCCGCCTGGACCTCGCCGCGATGATGAAGCGCAAGGATCAAGGTGTTGCGACTCTGACCGGCGGCATCGACTTGCTGTTCAAAAAGAACAAGGTCACCCCCTACCGCAGCCGAGGATCGATCGTCGATCCCAATACCATCGCGGTCCAAATCGATGGTGAGACGATTCACTTGCGCGGCAAACGCCTGTTGATCGCAACAGGGTCGCGGCCTGCGACCATGCGGGGAGTGGAGGAAGATGGCGACCGCATCGGAAACAGCACCACCGCCCTCGCGTTTCCCGAAGTCCCTCAGAAATTGACCGTCATCGGAGGTGGATATATCGGTCTCGAACTGGGTAGCGTCTGGAATCGTCTCGGCAGCAAAGTCACTGTCCTGGAGGCGATGGATCGAATTCTACCGGGCATGGACGGCGAACTGAGCCAGATCGCCCAGCGTATCTTCGCACGACAGGGAATCGAGTTCCGTCTCAACGCGTGGGTGGAAAGCGCCAAAGTGGAAGGGGGGCGATGCGTTGTCCGTTGCAAGGAGGCTGAACCCTTGGAATCGGACCGTGTCTTGTTGGCAGCCGGACGCGTGCCGCTGACCGCCAACATCGGCTTGGAGTCGATCGGTCTGGAAACGGACAAGCGGGGATTTATTTCCGTGAGTTCCGACTACGAAACCGGTGTCCGCGGCGTATTTGCCGTGGGTGACGTTATCGGGGGAGCCATGTTGGCCCACAAAGCGATGGAAGAAGCCATCGTTTGCGTCGAACGTATGGCTGGAATTCATGCCCACTTCAACTACGACTGCATCCCAGCCATCGTGTACACCCATCCCGAAATCGCCACCGTCGGCAAGACCGAGGAACAACTCAAGGAAGCCGGTATCGATTACCGCAAGGGAGTCGGTGCCTACGGCGCAAACGGCCGGGCTCGAACCTTGAATGAAGCCGAGGGCCGGGTCAAGATCCTGGCTGATGCCAAGACCGATCGCGTCCTTGGGGTCCACATCATCGGCGCCCGCGCTGGCGACCTGATCGCGGAAGCAGCCGTCGCCATCGAATTCGGTGCCAGCAGCGAAGACATCGCACGCAGTTGCCACGCGCACCCCACGCTATCGGAAACCTTGCACGAAGCCGCCTTGGCGGTGGATGGCCGCGCTATCCATAGCGCCTGATTCCGCGCCGCGAAACCATCGCAGTAACGCAACAACCCAAAGCCTATACGAATGCCTCGCTACAACCCCGCCGTTATTGAACCCAAATGGCAACGCTTTTGGGATGAACACAAAACCTTTCGATGTCCGGAAATGCCTGATCCGAAAGGGGCTGGAAAGCTGTATGTGCTCGATATGTTCCCTTATCCAAGCGGAGCAGGTTTGCACGTCGGGCACCCCGAGGGATATACGGCGACAGACATCTTCTGCCGGTACTGGCGCATGCGAGGCAAGACCGTCCTGCATCCGATGGGTTACGATGCGTTCGGTCTTCCCGCGGAAGAATACGCCATTCGGACGAATACGCCGCCCCGGCAGAGCACGGAAGCCAACATCGCGAATTTTACGCGCCAACTCAAGATGCTCGGGTTCTCCTACGATTGGGATCGAGCCTTGGCGACCACGGATGTGGAATACTTTCGCTGGACCCAGTGGATTTTCCTCGTTCTTTTCGATACCTGGTACGACGCACAGGCCAAGAAAGGTCGACCCATCGCCGAACTCCCCATTCCGCCCGACGTCGCAGCCCAGGGTGAGCACGCCATCGACGCGTACCGGGACTCGCATCGCTTGGCGTATCAAGACGACGCCCTCGTGAATTGGTGTCCTGCCCTGGGAACGGTGTTGGCCAATGAGGAAGTGATCGACGGTCGGAGCGAGCGAGGCGATCACCCCGTGCAACGCATCCCCCTGCGTCAATGGATGCTGAGAATCACCGCATACGCCGACCGGCTCCTCAGCGATCTCGATGCGTTGGATTGGCCCGTCGGAATCAAAAAACTGCAGGCCGACTGGATCGGGCGCAGCACCGGTGCCGAAGGCGACTTTCCCGTGATCGACAAAGGATCATTCGCATCTTGGAAGGGAGCACGCGGCAAGTCCGGATTCCCCCGCGATCCCGAAGCCGAAGTCCTGCGGATCTACACCACGCGGCCGGACACCCTGTATGGCGCTACCTACATGGTTGTCGCTCCGGAGCACCCACTTGTTCAGAAAATTACGAACAGCGGACAGGCCGAAGCGGTCGCAGCTTATTGCAAAGCCGCTTCCTTCAAAAGCGATCGCGACCGCACCGAAGGAGAAAAGAAAAAAACAGGTGTCTTCACCGGCGCGTATGCCATCAATCCAGCCACCAGTCGCCCGATCCCGGTCTGGGTCGCTGATTATGTGTTGATCAGCTATGGAACCGGTGCCATCATGGCGGTTCCTGCCCACGACACGCGCGACTACGAGTTCGCCAAAATGTACGACCTGCCGATTATCCAGGTGGTCAAGCCTGAATCGGCTTCCGACGAGGAACTGCAAGCGATCGAGAGGGGCGAAGTCTGCTTCGCCGGATATGGCGTATCGATCGACAGCGGTTCCTTGACCGGATTATCGTCGCAAGATGCAAAAGCACGGATCACTGCCGAGCTTGCCCACGGCGGGCTGGGGCGCGAGGCGGTGAACTACAAGCTTCGAGACTGGCTCTTCAGTCGACAGCGTTTTTGGGGCGAACCGTTCCCCATTCTGCACGAGCTGGGACCTGACGGAAATCCCAATGGCAGGATTCGCGCGGTCCCGGTGGCGGATCTTCCGGTCGATCTGCCTCATCTCGAGGATTACAAGCCGCATGGTCGCCCCGAACCGCCTCTCGCCAAAGCGGACGAATCGTGGCTGTATGTGACACTCGATGGCAAGCGGTATCGCCGCGAAACCAACACGATGCCTCAATGGGCAGGCTCGTGCTGGTATTACCTGCGATTCATCAGTCCTGGATGCGGAACGGCGTGTGTCGATCGTGAGCAGGAAGCAGCGTGGATGCCCGTCGACTTGTACATCGGCGGAGCGGAACATGCGGTGCTTCACTTGCTGTACTCGCGATTTTGGCACAAGGTCCTTTACGATCGCGGTTATGTATCGCACGTGGAGCCGTTTCACAAGCTCGTCAATCAAGGCATGATCCTGTCGTACGCGTATCGGGATCAGCGCGGGGCGCTCGTCGCCACCGATCGAGTCGAAGAAAAAGACGACAGCACGTTCCTCGATCGCGAGACCGGCGAACCCCTCGATCGCATTGTTGCGAAGATGTCCAAGTCCCTGAAAAACGTGATCGATCCCGAAGGCGTGGTCCGCGAATACGGTGCTGATGCCTTGCGATTGTACGAGATGTTCATGGGTCCTTTGGAGGCGACCAAACCGTGGAGCATGCAGGGAGTCAATGGAGTCCGGAACTTTTTGGACCGCGTCTGGCGATTGATGATCGATGCTCGCGCGGACGAAAACGTATTGATCGACTCGATCACCAAGGATGCCCCCACCGCCGACCAGAACCGCGTGATCCACACCACGATTCAGGCTGTATCTCGGGATATCGAAAACCTTTCCTTCAATACCGCGATCGCGAGGATGATGGAGTTCGTGAACTTCTTTACCAAGGAATCCAACCGGCCTCAGTCGGCCATGGAGACCCTCGTCCTGTTGCTCGCTCCCTTCGCACCGCACATGGCGGAAGAATTGTGGCAAGCGCTTGGCCATCGCGATTCGTTGGCCTACCACCCATGGCCGGTCTACGACGAGTCCATGACCCAAGCCAGCGAGATCGAGGTCCCTCTGCAGGTCAACGGCAAACTGCGAGCCAAAATCGTGATCCCCGCGGGAAGCGACGAGGCCACACTCGAGCAGGCCGCTCGCAATCACGAACGCCTGCAAGAACTGCTGGATGGCAAGAGCATCGTCAAGGTGATCGTCGTGCGCGACCGGATGGTGAACTTCGTGGTGAAGTAACCGCGCCCACCTACGTCCTTTTCAAGAGCAGTCGCTCTCTACCCTGCGCGTCCACGGCGTACGGGACCCAGGCCAAGGCGAGAAGCTTGACCTTGGTATCCGCTTTGCGAATCGGAATTTCCGATGCTTCGAGTTTGAGGTTTTCGACCGAGAACTGGCTTTCAATCGCATCGAGTTCCTGTCGGCATTCCCTTTCCATGGCGTTCTTTTGAAGCACGAGGGCTTCGAGCGATTCCTGGGCCCGCGTGACATCGTTGTTTTGGCTCGAGCCCGTCAAGTCGCGAACCGTACTCGAGGGCAGAGAGCGTCGCCTGCCGCCCAGGAGCGATCCGAGAATGGAAGTCCCGAGGTTGACCAAGCCGTCGAGCCGCTTGGCTTTCGCCTCTTCGATGGATCGATCGAGGCGTTGCTGGGCAGCCGCGACCTTCATTTCGAAGGAGGTGAGTCGCTCCTCGTACTTCGCCCGGACCTTGTCCATGGCTTCATCGCGAGCTTCGCGGGCGAATTCGGCCAGCTCGAGTCGAGCGCTGAATTCATCCTGGCCTGGGGTAGCGGTCTTTTTGACGGCTCGGCAGGAATAGAGAGTCATCTTTTCATGGCGGAACAAAAACTCCGCGAGCTCTCGATCCCACGCCTTGTAGTTCTTCGCCAACAACACCTCCGGTGGAAGCTCGGCAAACGAAAAACCGGCGGTTGGCTGCTTCGTGATCTGAGCCGTATCGGGATCAATGGCATGAGCCCCGTCCCACAGATGCTCGGGTACGGATTGGTCGACCGAAGCGAGCAGCCAGTAATCCTTCCAAATATCGATATTCCCGAGAGCCTTCACGAAATGCACGCTAGCGGAGCCGAGCAGGGCTGGCTTGAAAATGCCGCGAGTCCCGTGCGCCAGAGCGAGCTCCGGCTCGATGAACCGTTCCTCAATCCCTGCGGAGACGATCGGACGGCCGCCGTTGGATGAGGCAACAGGACTGTTTGGCGTCGGTGACGCGCCGTCGGCTCCCTGAGGCTTGGCTGCCGAGGAGTCGGCATTAAGGATCGTGCGGCGAGCACCGGACATGAGATTGGAAATCTCTTCTCGCGACAACGGACCTCGCAGGTACGAAAGCGCGAAACGGGTCTGGAACACGGTAGGCTCGGGATCGTGCACATTGTTCATGAGGAAGACGCGGTTCCCTACCGCCGAGAGCATCCGATCCATGCTCGCGCGGTCGAATGCCGCTCCGCGCTGCAGCGATGCGCCCTGCAATCCCTCGAGAACTCGTTCCTTGTCGCGCTGGGTCTGCAGCCGTCCGAGAAACCATGTCCCCATATTCGATAGACCTTTGTAATCCAGATCGACTGGGTTTTGGGTCGCCAGCACGACGCCGAGACCGAAAGCACGAGCCTGTTTCAGCAAGGTCATCATCGGACCTTTGCTCGGCGGATTCGAGCTGGGGGGGAAGTAACCATAGATCTCGTCCATGTACAAAATCGCCCGCAGCGCGCTGGTGCCCCGCTGCGTGCGCATCCACGAGATGACTTCATTCAGCAGAATCGTGACAAAGAACATCCGCTCGGAATCATTCAAGTGCGCGATCGACAGGATGGAGATCTTCGCCTTGCCGTCCTTGTCGTAAAGCAAATCCTGGATGCTCAACGATTGCCCTTGCAGCCAACCAGCGAACGAAGGGGATGCCAGCAGGTTGTTGAGAGTCATCGACAACTTGATGCGATCCGCTTTGGGGAAGAACGACTCAACATCCAGAACACCAATCTTTTGAATTGGGGGTGTTTGTATGTTTCGAATCAAGTCCTCCATGGACATATCGCGTCCCTCGTGCCAGTTCTTGGCCAAGATATTGGACAGGAGAATATGCTCGCGACTGGTCAATGGATCGGCGTCGATGCCCAGCAAAGCCAAGAGCCCGGAGACCGAACTGGAAATTTGGTCGCGCAGAATCTCCTGGTCTTGCAACACCGATTCGCCGGGCGCATCGAGGCTTTTCAGGACCGTCAGGGGAACGCCGACCGAACTGCCCGGGGTATAAATCACCTTCGGGACCGCGAGAAGCTCTTCGAGGTAGGTGCGATCATAGCGCCAGGATTCCAGGCCTTTGCGCCAAACCGCAGCCGCGTTTTCCGCAGCCGCCTGAACGTCGCTAGTCGTATCGCGATCGATCCATGGCTCGAAGTCGGCGGGCTTCAAATCGGGGAACGTCAACAGCAGATTCCCGAGATCTCCCTTGGGATCGATGCACAAGACGGGAATGCCATCGAGCGCGGCTTCCTCGATCAAGCTGATGCATAGGCCCGTCTTCCCACTGCCGGTCATGCCCACACAAAGGGCATGGGTCGTTAAATCCTTGGATCGATACTGAACCACGTCATCGAGCAGTTGTCGATTTTCCAGCGCATATTTCTTGCCGAGGTAGAAACTGCCGGGAATGTTTTCGATTGCAGTCATGGGCTTAGGTAATGCAAGAGAGGGATCCGAAGCGGGCCGTGCGAAGGGACCAGTTTACCTGCCGACGGCATGAACGTCGACGCGGTCTCGGTACCAGTCGTACATGTCGAAGAGGGATTCCCTCAGGTTGGAACCGTGCCGACGGCGAGATTCACGCCAGGCCTCGGTAAGAATCAACGCCGCAGGGGAAACGTTGTGCGAGCCGCGCAGCATGTGGCCCAGAACATGCGACTCCACGCCCGGATCGATCCGGGTTTGCCACAACTCGACAAAGTTCCCTGGCAAGGTGTGGGACGTTGCCAAGATGCGAGTTGCTTTGGATGCCGCGCGGCTGCGAACCACCCACTGCAGCACTCGATCCAACTGCTCCCAACCATCGACGATCAACAATCCCCCGCCGTTTCGATTCGCAATAGCCAGCGCCGGCAACATCGTGCGCCATCGAGCGCGCCTGGGCGCTCCCTGCTGAAAGCGAACATGGCTCGTCATTCGATCGACGCGCGACAGCTCAGGGTGCTCGATCACATCTTGGAGCAATGTCGATTTCCCCGAGCCATGCGGCCCAACGATCGCAACTCGAGAATGCGGCCCTGCGACGATTTGATGGACCAACGCATCCAAACTCATGGGCGGCTGAAAATAGAACGGGATCGCGCCGGGTCGGAAGAAGCGGGTGCAGAATGGATTCGACGCGGCCGAGTCGCTCATACCGCTTTGGTGATGGTTCCCAAATAGAAAGGCTGCTGAGCCATCAATTCAGTACCGTCGCTGAAGTAAAACCGAACCCGTACGCACCATGAAATCTTCAGCAACGCCCCTTCGTACGAGAGAGGGGACAACGGCAGCGGACATGCTAATCTTTGGGCGATCGACCAATCGATCGCGGTCAGCGAATTGCCCGTCAAGCGTTGAAAAAAGTGAACCCCGAGATCCTCGGAGCCTTTGCCTTCCGTGATCCATACTACCGACGCTTCGACGGCAACGATCGAAGTATGATCGACGTTCACTACGCGATACTCGAATTCGAGCATATCCCCGGGCATGTACGTTGGCTGCAAGCCCAGGAGACGAATCATGACGCAACTGTCGATGGGATAGGTTGGCTTGCTGGATAAACCACTACGGGGAAACTTCGGGAATACGATGGCCATCGGTTTGCCTCTCCGTCGACAACGATCTTCCAATGGATTGCATTGTGGAAGCTCTGAAACGAATGCATCGCATCCCGAGGAACCGTAAATTGACATTCCATCCGCAGGGGATATCCCCAGTCAATCCGATCCCGTCCATGGACAGCGATCACCTCGGTGAAGACAACTTGACGCTCCGTCCTCACATCGGTCCCGAAATGATACGTGCTTTCCTCTTCGCAAACCAGATGTACCGTAATTTTCCTGATGACGAGACGGCCGTACTGAACGACGTCGAGTTGGTAAGATTTGCCGGGCACGAGCGGTAGATCCTCAACCTCAACGATCGTAGACCCGATCCCTAAGGTTCGAATGAATGACCGAAAGAACAACTGAGTGGAGCGAACCGCAACATAGATTCCGGGAACCAGCAGAATCAGCAATCGCCAGGGAATCGCTGATCGAAAGATGCTCTCGACCGCAAAGACGACGAAGATCGCGATCATCGCATTCCAGGCCATCGCGAAAATTCCCATGGCAACCAATGCGTCGTTTTCGGGAATTTGGCTAGGGAGCCGGAATGCTAGCCTCGCTCCAGGACTGTCGGTGAACAGATGCAGGTCCGGGACCGTCGGCGGGAGCGTCTTCTTGGTCTTGCGTACCATCGGTTCGGGAACAATTCCCCGTTTCGCGATGACTTCGCGATGCTCGTCGCTGGTGACGACTTTGAGAACGCGGTACCAGAACCCCACGGTCCCCAGAACGATAAAGGAAATCGACACGAGAAAGAACAGCCAGAATCCATATCCAATTCGGATGACCTGGGTGTTGGGCGACATCAATTGCCACGCCACCAACGTGGTGGCTGACAGGACGCCGACCAAGAAAAAGGCTGCGAAGAAGGAAGCCTCGCCGAGCGAGCCGATGAACCACCAGCCGGACATTCGCCCGCCCCGCTTTTTCCCCCAGAGTCGCAATTTGGCTCGCCACTTGTTCTTCATGGCTAGCAGTTTACACAGGAGGACGAACTAAGGAACCTGGCCGAACCCACGCGAGCGACTATTCGGCCAGGAGAGTTTGAACCATCGCCTCAATCTCCTCAGCGTTCTTGGCGCCGGAGCCGATTTTGACCAAACGAACGTTCCCTTGTTTATCGAGCAGCACGGCGTGCGGAATCCCGGTAACCTGATACTCGGACTGCATTGGGCTGTCCTTGGGTGTGACCATGGTCCGGTGGGTGAGTTCATGCTTCGCGATGAACTTTTCGAGCATCGCCATCTCCTCCTCGAGGGTAACGGGTTCGGCGGCCCGCGAGGCGTTTGAAGCCGCGTCGTCCCAGCCGAAGTTGTACTGTCGCGTGACACCGATGATGGTCAGTCCTTTCGGTCCGTATTCGGCGTCGAGGTGCTTCAGATGCGGAAACGTCGCGATGCACGGGCCACACCATACGGCCCAGAAGTCGAGCAGGACGACTTTGCCCTTCAAACTCTCGAGGGTTTCCGGGTCACCGTTCACCCATTCCATGGGATCGATGGCGGGAGCGGGCTTGCCGATCATTGCCAGCAGAGCGCGGGCGCTCTCGATGGTCTTGTTCAGTCGCTCCGCGCTTGTGGCGAAAGTCTTTCGCACGCGTTCCACGTCGGCGTCGTCCGATTCAATGGACTCGATGAACGCCATCGCAGATGCCAGCGTTTCGCCGGCGAGGTCCGGAGCGGTACGTGCGTTACGAGAAACGTAGCCGCCAACCCCTGCAGTGTATGCCTGCAGAATTGCACTCGAAGGGGACTGCTTCCATTGCGACTGCGCGAGGGACTGGATCTTGCTAAACAGTTGGGAGGCGTCGGCTTCTTCGACGATAGGAAGGAGATCATTCCACAGGTCGAGCATCGTTTTGGCGTTGCTCGCCGGGTCGGATTCCTCAGCATAGATCTTCTCGCATCCCGCGACAAATTCGAGAAGCTTGCTCTTGGCTTGCTCCGCGGCTTCTTTGTCCGGCGTACTGATTTTCAACCGCATGATTTGCGCGTAGATGCTGTGCATGTCCGACAGCGCGTCCGAACGGAGTTTGCCACCGAGAGTTGACAACCCTTTTTCAATCCACTGGTCGGCCACCTCAGGTTGAGACTGACGAAGCATCATGGACGCCGCGGGAAGCGCGAACGCGAAGAGACGGGGATTGGACCCATCCTCGAGTTTTGCATAGGTTACCTCGAGCGCTTTGGTAAATTGCGACGAGGCTTCGTCTCCCCGTTTTTCACGCAGGAGCAGCGAGCCGAGTTGGATACGGAACTGAGCCAGCGACTCGGGCTTGAGATCCGACGCTTCCTCGATCAGTTTTGTCGCACCATCGATATCCTTCTCCGCAACCAGTTTTTGGAAGCTTTCCGCGAACGACTTCTGCGAGGCGTCCTGCGCCATTCCAATCGAGTCCAAGCTGCCAATCACCAGCATGCACGCGAGGAGCACGCTGCAGGAAGGTCGAAACAACCGCATTTGCATTTGTCCTTATGGGTGAAAACCGAGTCCGGCGATGTCACGGTCGACGAGGTTACGATGTTCGTATGAACTTAACACAATCAACGCATTTATCCATCCGCCGAGGAACGCCTCGGTTTCAATTTGGCAAGATGGAGCGAGTTGTCCGAGCCTGCGAGCGCGGGCTCGGGGAGAGTCGGCCTTTCGAAACTCGACTCCGCCGGGATGGGTTTGGGATCCGGCCCTTCCGACGGAACGGTCGCGAGGTGGCTTTGCCGCCTGGTTTCAATGGCCTGGACATACTCCGCACCGAAAAACAAGATCGAAATTGCGTAGTAGCACCAAAGAAGAATGGCGATAAATGAACCGATCACGCCGTAGGCTGACGTGTAGCGCATACCGATAAAAAAGACGCCGAGAAGCTCGCGGCCGAGCTCCCAGATGATCGCGGCTAGGACGCCGCCGCGGAGCGCGTCGGTCCATCGCACTTGACGTTTTGGAAGGACGCGGTAAACCGATGTGAACAGCAGGGCGTTGGCCAAGACCGCGAACCCCAGTTCTACCCAATTGAAAGCATGGGCGACGACGGGAACGGTGCGCCCAGTGATCGAGGGGATATTGGAAAGCATCATGCTCGCGGATAAGAAGAAAACGCTCGTTCCCCCG
>JBKDPB010000016.1:0-11303 GCA_046342615.1 Planctomycetota bacterium
AATCCGACCAGCGAATGCCGAGCTTGCGCATTTTGGCTCGGAGTGTGTGGGGGTTGATGCGAAGCGTATCGGCAGCGCCGCGTTTTCCCTCAATCTGGCCATTGCACGCGATGAGCGCCCGCTCGATATGCCGCTTCATCGACTCGTTGAGCGACTCGATGCGCGAATCGTTGCTGGAACCCACCGTCGGGACGGGTGGCGACGAGCCTGTGGATATCGAACCAACCGGCGGGATGGATTCCGGGATCACCTCGTAAAACGTCGGCTCGTTGTTGTCCGGTAGGGGCGCGTATCGCGGTTGCTGACCAATCCCCAGGGAGGTCGCGATCTCTAACCGGACCCCACGTCCCAAAATCACCGCCCTGTCGATCACCGCTTGCAATTCGCGAATGTTTCCCGGCCAATGGTACTCGATCAACTGGTCGATGTCGCTGTAAGTCGGTTCGACATAGGGGATCCCGAAACTGGTCGATGCCTTGCGTGCGAAATGGCGAGCCAACTCCGGAATGTCCTCGCGGCGCTCGGAAAGTCTGGGGAGCAGGATCGGGAAGACGTTGATGCGATACCACAAGTCTTCGCGGAACGTGCGCTGATGGACCATCGAGGCCAAGTCGCGGTGCGTGGCGGTGACGATTCGCACGTCGACATGCAAAGTCTCTTGGCCGCCAACCCGTTCGATCTGTTTCTCTTGGAGGACTCGCAACAGACGCACTTGGGCCGCGAGCGGCAACTCGCCAATCTCATCCAGAAAGAGCGTTCCTCCCTCGGCGCGCTCAAACCATCCCTTGCGCTGATCCGAGGCACCCGTGAAGCTTCCTCGCTCATGCCCGAAGAGTTGCGAATCGATCAACTCTGGTGGGATCGCCCCGCAGTTGACTCGAAGAAACGGTCCCGACGAACGGGCGGATCGCGTGTGGATAGCGCGGGCGACCACCTCCTTGCCGGTTCCCGTGTCTCCAAGGATCAGGACGGGCATATCCGAGCCAGCCACCAGTTGAACCCGCTCCATGACCGCCCGCACACCGGCATCCGCGCCGACGACGATTTCTCGAAGCGCTTTTCGATCCGCGCGATCGCTAGGATCCTGGGAGCCCAAATCACGCGTGGCCTCGCGGTTGCCGCGAACGCGGTTCGCGAGCCCAAGACCGAACGGTCCTCCCCACGCAAGGAGCTGCGCGTCCTGCTTCGGTTGCGCAATCCGCCCACGCTCAATCTCGAAAACCACGGCGCCTCGCAAGGCCAGGGATTCGCTCGCCCCCTCGACATGCAGTGGAATTGCCATCGATTCAGAAAAGGCGTCGGGAGCGAGCAACGCCAATTTGCCCGAACGTCGCGGACTGTTCTGCCTCAAGATCTCTCCGGATGTAACCCATTTCTCCAGCTCGATCCACTTCGAGTCGGTGCACTGGGAGGGCTGGCGCGAAACGAGGGAACCATTCGGTCCCGACGCTCCAACGACCAAGAGCCCTTTGCTCGCCGCATCGAATTGGTAGACGATCGCCGACGGAAACGGCCAATTCTGGCCAAGCAGGGAATGCATCGCTCCGACCAACGCGTCGTCGATCGGTCGATAGGCAGCCAATTCCCACCCTTGGAGCAGCGATTTTGCGAGGCTCCCCTCAAGCATCCCGCCGACCCTTGTGCTGACGAATCCCTCGGTTTTGCATCAAGCATCCATTCCCATCTCGATCGAATGCATCTTCCCCAATCCAATGCAATCCCATGAGCGAATCCCGTGCCGATTCCCCCTTGCCCTAAAACGAGAATATATCACGGGATCCCGTTGCGGAAAACGGCGTGGCCAGCATATAAGATGGTTTAGCAGTGTGTTTTGGGGGGGATCGCTCGACTGGGCTGGAGATCCTCGCGAATTCCCCGGGCCTTTGCGAACGGGTGGGTTTGGCGCAATAATTGCATTTCATCCACGGGTAGGGATTCCTCCATGTGAGGGTCATGGTTTGAGGCGCGCGATGGGGAGGCTAGGCCAACACCACTGGACTTGGCTGGGGGTAGGGTCAGCATCGATGAAGGGAAGGATATCAATGGTACGTTGCAGGGATGGTTGGAAACCGTGGGGTTGGGTCTGCCTGGCATGCCTGGTCCTCGTGGGGTGTGCCCCGAACCGCGAGGAGCCTGGTGAAGCCCGTGGGGCCAAAGCGACGCTGCTCAATGTGTCCTATGATCCAACGCGCGAGTTGTACGCCGAATTCAATGCGGCCTTTGCTCGGCATTGGAAGGCGACCCATGGGCAAGAGGTCGAGATCGACCAGTCGCACGGCGGATCGGGCAAACAAGCCCGTGCGGTCACCGAAGGGCTATCGGCGGACATTGTTTCGCTCGCCTTGTCCGGGGACATCGACACCATTGCGAAGGGATCAGGGCTGCTCGCTGCGGACTGGCAAAAGCAATTCCCGAACAACAGTTCCCCCTACACATCGACCATCGTCTTTTTGGTGCGCAAGGGGAACCCCAAACAGATCCGAGATTGGGGCGACTTGATCCGAGACGATATCGAAGTGATCACGGCTAATCCCAAGACGGGTGGCGGGGCGCGTTGGAATTATCTCGCGGCGTGGGGCTTTGCCATGCACCGCGAGCTGAATGGGCTGGATCGGGCGCGCGACACAAGCGATCCCGACGTTGCTCGCGCCCGGGAGAAAGCGGCCGAGTACATCAAAGCGCTTTATCGCCGAGTTCCGGTGCTGGATGCCTCTGCCCGAGCGGCGACGAACACTTTTTTGCAGAGGCGCATCGGTGATGTGCTCCTCGCTTGGGAGAACGAGGCGTTTCTCGCCATCAAGGAATTGGGGACGGGAGAGGTGGAGATTGTGGTACCGCCGATGAGCATTCTGGCTGAACCTCCGGTCGCCGTCGTCACCAAGAATGCCGAAGCGCACGGCACGCTCGAAGTGGCAACGGCGTACCTGCAATACCTCTATTCCGACGAAGGTCAGAGGATCATCGCCAAGCATTACTATCGACCTCGGAATCTCGATGGGGTGGAACCGTCGGAACGGACGAAATTCCCGAGCCTGAGCCTCTTTCAACTGACCGAAATCGTCGCGGATTGGGAGGAAGCCCAGGAGGTGCACTTCAAGGAACGCACGGGCATTTTCGACCAGGTGTTTCAGGGGCAGCCGTAATGCGAGCGAAGCGATCGCGTTCCAAGTCGCTACCTGGCTTTGGCATTACTTTTGGCTTTACCCTTTTTTACTTGGCGTTGATCGTGCTCATTCCCATGGCGGCCTTGCTGTGGAAATCCTTGTCGCTGGACTTCAGCGAGTTCATGGCGACGATGCGCAACCCGCGAGTGCAAGCATCCTTTCGATTGACCTTCGGCGCTTCCTTGGTTGCTGCGATGATCAACCTCATCTTTGGATCGATTGCGGCTTGGTCATTGACGCGATACGAGTTTGCGGGCAAGGGGTTGCTCAACGCCCTGGTCGACCTTCCGTTTGCGATGCCGACGGCGGTTTCGGGGATCGCCTTGATGACGATTTTCTCACCGACGGGGTTGCTCGGAAGTTGGCTCTTTCCGCTGGGGATCCGAACCTCGATCTCTCCTTTGGGCGTTGTGATTGCGCTGGTGTTCATCGGCTTCCCGTTTGTCGTTCGGACACTGCAGCCGGCGATCGAAGACTTGGATCGGGAAGCCGAGATAGCGGCCTCCAGCCTCGGCGCGTCGCGATGGCAAACCTTCGTTCGCGTGACCGTGCCGAGTTTGCTGCCCGCGGCCGTGACCGGATTCACGTTGGCATTCGCTCGAGCCTTGGGGGAATACGGTAGCGTGGTGTTCATCGCAGGAAATTTGCCGATGAAGACGGAAATCGCTTCGCTCTTGATCATCAGCCGCATTGACGAGAACGACATCGCTGGTGCGTCGGCGGTCGCGATGGTCTTGCTCGTGCTGACGTTGGCGATCTTGATGCTCATCCAAGGCGTTCAGTGGTTCGCCAATCGCCGTACGGGTCGCGAGACGTCTTAAAGGAAATCGGAGCATGGCATCAACCCACAAGAACTCGGTCGCAACCGCGGATCCCGTCTGGGTGCGGTGGCTTTTGATCGGCACAACATGCGGGTTTATGGCCCTCATGTTGTTGTTGCCATTGGGGGTCATCTTTTGGGAGGCGCTCCGCCGAGGCGTCGGGGTCTACGTCGCATCGTTGACCGAGCGCAATGCGCTGAACGCAATCAAGATGACCCTTCTCGCTGCCGCGATCGCCGTTCCGCTCAACACCCTCTTTGGTTTGGCGGCTGCCTGGGCGACGACCAAGTACCACTACCGCGGCAAATCGTTGCTGATCTCGTTGATCGATTTGCCGTTTGCTGTTTCCCCCATCATCGCAGGCTTGATGTACGTGTTGGTGTTCGGTTTGCAAGGATGGTTCGGCGCCTATCTGGCTTCGCACGGGATCCAGATCATTTTTGCGGTTCCAGGAGTCGTGCTGGCGACGCTCTTTGTGACATTTCCGTTCGTGGCCCGCGAACTCATTCCGCTGATGCAGGAACAAGGAAGCGAAGAGGAATGGGCCGCCATCTCGCTGGGGGCGAGCGGATGGCAAACCTTTTGGCGAGTGACGCTCCCCAATATCAAGTGGGGGTTGCTCTACGGGGTGCTGTTGTGCAACGCGAGGGCGATGGGGGAGTTTGGTGCCGTTTCCGTGGTGTCTTCGAACATACGGGGCCGAACCAACACGATTCCTCTTCAGATCGATGCGCTCTACAACGAATACAACACGGCGGCGGCTTTCGCCCTGGCATCGATCCTGGCCATGCTGGGAGTCGTGACCCTGTGCGCGAAATCCATTCTTGAGCACCGCCTGCAATCAACCGGCAAACGCACGAATCCCTCCACGGAGCCGCCATCGGAATCATGAGCGTCGAAATTCGGAATGTCAACAAAACCTTCGGGTCCTATGTTGCCCTGAAAAACGTCCAACTCCGTATCGAGACCGGCGAACTGGTGGCTCTCCTGGGCCCCTCGGGATCGGGAAAGACGACCCTGCTGCGCATTATCGCTGGGATGGAGTCGCCCGATCCCGCCCGTGACGTCGGAGCGGGAGATCCTCAAGTATTGTTCTTCGGGGACGATGTTGCATCGATGAGCGTGGGGCAACGCCGCGTCGGATTCGTCTTTCAACATTACGCGTTGTTCAAGCACATGACCGTTTTCGAAAACATCGCATTCGGACTTCGCGTGCAGCCACGAGCCATGCGTCCTCCGAAATCGGAAATCCAGGAACGCGTCCATAAACTGTTGTCGCTGATCCAGTTGGATGGTTTCGGGAACCGTTTCCCCATGCAGTTATCCGGGGGCCAGCGCCAGCGCGTCGCGCTCGCCCGGGCCCTGGCTATCGAGCCCCGCGTCCTGCTCCTGGACGAACCCTTCGGAGCACTGGATGCCAAGGTCCGACAGGCGCTGCGCGAATGGCTGCGCCGCTTGCACGATGAACTGCACACCACCACCGTCCTGGTGACCCACGATCAAGAGGAGGCGCTCGAGGTTTCCGATCGTGTCGTCGTCATGAATCAAGCCGCGATCGAACAAGTCGGTACGCCCGAGGAGGTTTTTCACCACCCCGCGTCCGAGTTCGTGATGGATTTTTTGGGGGCCGTGAATGTCTTTCATGGGCGATTTGCTGGCAATGGTCTGTCGGGCGATCGTGACGGAACGCGGATCTACGTCCGTCCTCATGAGATGCGCATCGAGAAAACCAACCAATCCTCGGAAAGCATTCCCGCGACCGTGGAACGGATCAACCGTGCGGGAGTTCAAGGCAAAGTGCTGCTCCAAGCCGGCACTCTCGGTCCCATCCGCGTCGACCTTCCGCTCGACCAACTCGATTCGATGGATCTCAAACCAGGAGAGTTGGTTTACGTGGTCCCCACCCACGCGCGCTCGTTTACCGCCGATTATTCGATTTAAAACGGTTGATCGAAAAATCCGGCATGTTTGGCACGCCAAATGCAACTGTCTTCCTTCGTCTGAATGGGAGGGTGGAAACCGAGCGACGTTGAGTCGCGAGGGGAACACCCCACATGCCACTCCATATCGAAAGGAACAAGGTTGCAATTCATGGATGCGATCGCAAGGATCCGTAGGGTTCGTTTTTCATGGCTCAGCTTCGCCATGCTCGGTTTGCCTCTTCTCATGGCGGGTGGGTGCAGTCGAGGTGAGGTTCGGGTACCGACCTTTGCGGCGTCAGGCCGTTTGCTAGCAGCCGATGAACAACCGATCGCAAACGCCTTGGTTGTTTTGCACCCGGTTGATGCGAGCAGCACCGCTCCCAAGCCGCGAGCTACGACCGACGGCGACGGTCGATTCGAATTAACGACGTACGAAACGGGGGACGGAGCTCCTGAGGGGGACTTTGTCGTGACCGTCGAGCAGTGGCTTCGCGATGACCCCAACGAAGCGCCCAAGAACAAGCTTCCCGGCGCGTGGTCGAGGCCCGACTCGTCCAGCATTCGAGTCGCCATCACCAAATCGACGAACGACTTACCCCCGATTCGTCTCCGTTAACTCACGGTTAACTCCCTTTGAACCCATTTCGGCATCCACGGAGGCATGCCGACGCTTACTCTGTTTTATCACTTACTTCGAGGAATTGATGATGAGAATCGTAAAAGTGCGGCGGGCATTTACCCTTGTGGAGTTGCTGGTCGTGATCGCTATTATTGGAATCCTGGTCGGGTTGTTGTTGCCCGCGGTTCAAGCGGCCCGCGAAGCCGCACGCCGTATGTCGTGCTCCAACAATATTCGGCAAGTCGAACTCGGGTTTCAGAATTTCCATAGTGCGCTCAAGTATTTCCCAGGAAATTTGCGTCCCCAGGCCACTGGTACGGTGCGTGTTCGCTGGGCGACCCAGCTGCTGAACTACATCGAAATGGACAACCTTTACAAAAGGATCGACCTCAGCAAGAACTGGTCTTCCACGGTCCCCAATGCAGATGGAAGCTTGAACTTCGACCTCTTCGGCACCAAGGTTCCGATCTACGAATGCCCTTCGAACCCTGAAGGAGGCAAGATTCTCGATGGCTCACCTCCACCGGATACCCCCGTTTGGCAAGCGCGTGTTGCCAACGGTGACTACTCCGGCTTTTACGGAGTGGATCCTCAGCTTTTCACTCTCGGATTCGTCGATTTCGAATCCGCTCGCGTGAACTGCGGGGGGCTTTCCAAGAGCGATCGCCTCAAGTTCTCTAGCTTCACGGACGGGACCAGCAATACCATTCGGCTGGTCGAATCCGCGGGTCGTCCCCACGTTTATCGCAATGGACGCAAGGTGATCGAAGCTCTGCCGGGCAGCAGTAATCGAGTCAACGGTGGGGGGTGGTGCCGCCCAGCATCCGAACTCAATGTTCTGATCGGTTCCTCGGCCGATGGGCTCTCCTTCCCTGGACCTTATGCGATCAACAAAACGAATGGAATTGCCCTCGGATCGGCCTATCCCCATCCTTACTTTGGCGTGGACGGAACGGGCCAGCCCTACTCGTTCCATACCGGCGGCATCATGACCGCTTTCGTCGACGGCAGCGCACGCTTCTTGAATGCCAATACCGACATCCGATTGCTCGCCCGCTTGATTTCGCGAGACGGAGCGGAACCGCAAGTCGATATCGGTGATTGATCGCTCCCTCGACTCGATTTCTCGATGCATTGGACCGGTGCTGACTCACGCCTCAGCACCGGTCTTTTCGTAAGTCACCGGGCCGTGGCATATCGCCGTTAAATTTGCTAGTCAGCATATTTCACGGATGAGATGGCGACTTCAAGGATGTTGGAAAGTTTGCCGGGAGGAGTACTTGTCGCAAGTCGAAAGTATCTTCAGACTTCTGGCAGGCGGGTCGATGGAACGTGGACTGGGAGCCGATGAATCTCGTGTCAGGATGACGCTATGGAAAACCGAGTGCAACTACAACAAGGGATCGTGCAATGAGTGACAACTTGCTTCAGCGTAGTGTAACGACTTCGGTCGCGCGGAATCTGGCGACGACGACCAAGACATCACCGAAGATGATGTCGATCACGCCGAGATACCTTCTGAAACTGCTTCCTTGGGTGCAGGTGAACGGAGGCACCTATCGAGTCAATCGCACCAAAGTCGAGTTAGCCAAGGCCGAACGGATCGCCGTGGATGTCCGTGACGACGGGGTATCGTTTCCTTCGGCTGCGCTTCGTCGAGTTCCGTTGTTCTCCCGTCTGCCCGACGCGATTCTTGAGCGGATGTCGGGATCGTTTCGCGTCGAGAACGTTCCGATCGGGAACAAGCTGTTGGTGGAAGGCGAGGATCGGAGCAAGTTCTTTGTCATCGCGCAGGGGCAGGTCGAGGTCTTGAGCAAGGGGGTGCATGGCAGCGATTTGAGAATCGCTTTGCTCACCGAGGGAGAGTTTTTCGGCGAATCGGATCTGACATCGGATCGTCCCTCGGACGCAACCATTCGCACGATCACCCCCTGCGTGCTTTTGACCCTGTCCCGCAAAGATCTCGATAACTTGCTCGCGGAAAACCCGAACATGTTCTCGGAGTTTCAGAAGGCGATCGAAGAGCATCAGGAGCTTCGCTCGAGCGTCAATCGATACGGCGAACGCAATATCGACCTGGTTTCCGGCTTCGCGGAAAACGTCGAGATCCCGGAAACATTTGTCGACTACTCACCAACCCCACGCGAGTATTCCCTCTCCGCCGTCCAAACCGTGGTGAGAGTTCACACGCGCGTCTCGGATTTGTACAACGGACCCTACAATCAGCTCGAAGAACAGATGCGGCTGACGATCGAGGGTATCAAGGAGCGCCAGGAATGGGAACTGATCAATAGCAAGAAGTTTGGACTGCTACATTCGGTCGATCCTGCGATGCGTATCAGTCCGCGTTACGGCGCGCCGACCCCCGATGATCTGGATGAACTCCTCGCATTGGTCTGGAAGAAACCGGCATTCTTCTTGGCGCACCCAAAGGCGATCGCGGCGTTCCTGCGCGAATGCACTTGGCGCGGTGTTCCGCCCGTGACGGTCAGCATCTTCGGGCATCCGGTCGCTTCGTGGCGCGGAGTACCGATTATCCCTTGCGATAAGCTCGAGGTGACTAACCGATACCAATCCCGCCAGTCCTCGGGCACAACGAGCATTCTGCTGGTCCGAGTCGGCGAGGAAGATCAAGGGGTGGTAGGCCTGCATCAAACCGGGGTCGAGGGCGAAATCGCTCCGAGTTTATCCGCACGATTGATGGGGCTCGATAGCCTGGGTGTTAGCTCGTATCTGCTTACCTTGTATTTCTCGGCAGCCGTATTGACCGATGATGCCGTGGGAGTGCTAGAGAATGTCGAAGTGGGCTACTACCACGATTATGTGCAGCGAGTTCCCAAGTCGTTTGACAGCGGTTCGGGGATCTAGCGATGCGCAGTCCATCTTTCAACCATCCTCCCCATGCATCGCATGCGATCATGGATCCGCTATCACGTTTGCGTGAAGCGGCATCGCAGTCTACAGACAACCTCCGCATGGATTCGGATGTGTCGCACGCTGCCGAGGCTGTTCGCCCGGACGCACCGCAACTCGCAGGACTTCCGACCAGCCCCTCGCTTCCTCATTCCGTGTTGCCTTATTCTGTATTGCTCCAATCGGTATTGCCCCAATCGGTATTGCCAGCATCCGTGCTCGCTGCCATGGAGCGACACTCGCACGGAGCGGACGTGGATTCGGCGAAGCTGTCGCAGGCGATTTCGGAATTGGTTGCTCTGAGAGAACCGAGCGATGCGGCGCTGCAAAGCTTGAGATTCAAAACCCCTTCGTCACCCATGGACAACCCCTTCGGTCATCGGGATCCGATTTCGGAGACGATCCGGGCGCGGGGCAGCGCGGAAACGGGCGCCTTGCCTCCGCGCTCTCGACCGCTTCACTTGAAGGCGGTTCGAGATGATTTTCCGGCCTTGCAACAAACGGTCCATGGCCATCCGTTGATTTGGCTCGACAATGCTGCGACCACTCACAAGCCTCAAGGTGTGATCGATGCGATGTCGCATTTCTACGCGCACGATTATTCCAACATCCATCGCGCTGCCCACGCGCTGGCCGCTCGCGCAACGGATCATTACGAAGCGGCGCGACAGACGGTCAGCGACATGATCGGCGCGTCGTCCAGCGATGATATCGTCTTTGTTCGTGGAACGACGGAAGGTATCAACCTAATCGCCAATACGGTAAAGGGAATCCTGCGCGATGGGGATGAAATCCTGGTTTCGGAATTCGAACATCATGCGAACATCGTCCCATGGCAGATGATTTGCAAAGAGACGCGTGCGCGATTGCGAGTGATCCCGTTCGATGATTCCGGCGAATTGATGATGGAGGAGTATCGACGGTTGCTCGGGCCTCGAACCCGTCTGGTTTCGGTGACGCATGCGTCCAATACGCTCGGCACCGTGCTACCGATCGAGGAGATGACTCGGTTGGCTCATCATCATGGCGCCGCGATCTTGGTCGACGGAGCACAATCGATCGCCCACATGCCGATCGATGTTCAAGCCATCGGATGCGATTTCTTTGTCTTCTCGGGACATAAGGTCTTTGCCCCGACCGGTATTGGTGTGGTCTACATGCATCCTGACATGCGATCCCTGCTCCCACCATGGCAAGGGGGGGGCAACATGATTCGGCGGGTCACGTTCGACGAGACCACCTACGCGGATGCTCCTGCGAAATTCGAAGCCGGTACTCCCAGCATCGGCGACGCAGTCGGACTCCGTGCGGCCCTCGACTACCTGCAGCAGTTCGACCCCGTCGCGGTTCAAGCCCATGAGCATGCGCTGCTGGATCATGCGGTTCGGGAACTGAAGGCCATCCCGGGGGTAACGATCTATGGGAATCCAACCCACAAGATCGGGGTGGTGTCCTTCACACTCGAAGGATATTCGACCGAACAAGTCGGCCAAGCCTTGGATCGGGTTGGGATTGCCGTCCGGACAGGGCATCACTGCGCTCAGCCATCCCTGCGGCATTTCGGATTGGAAGCGACGGTTCGTCCATCTTTTGCCATCTACAACACACACGATGAAGTGGATGTCTTGGCGAAAAGTGTGCGCAGGCTGTCGACAAAACGCTGACGCGGGCAATTGAGCTGCCTCGCGTTTTATCAACTAACTCATTGGCAATGGAGAAAAGGAAGGAAGCTCATGGCAATCGGAAAAACATTTGAAGATGTAGAACATACGGTTGGCAATACGCCTATGATTCGCATTCGTCTCTTGATTCCCGACGGAGGAGCCGAATTCCTCGCCAAGTGAGAGTTTTTTAATCCGATGGG
>JBKDPB010000017.1:0-2880 GCA_046342615.1 Planctomycetota bacterium
CACCTACCAATTCCGGCCCCTTTTCCATGCGTCGTATCGCGGGCACCCCGTAGCAGACTCGGCGCGTCGGGAGAGCTCGTTCCCACACCGTGTTTCCAGTCTCGCTATCCAATGCGATCATCCTGTCTTCCCCCGGTGCAACGCCTTGTTCAAGATCTTCCGCGTCTTGGCTGTCCAGGAGGACGACCAAGCCATCGACGAGGATCGGAGATGTCCCGAATCCATGCTGGGATACATACGTCCCTAAATCGCGCGACCACAACTCGTCGCCAGCATGCGTGAATTTCTTGACCATCACGTGATCAGGATCGCCCCATGCGACCACCACGCCGGAGGCATCGACCGCCGGGGTGGTCGATGCATAAGAACTGAAAGCATGAAGACGATGTGTCCGGCTCGGATAACTGCGCTGCCAGGCGATCACCCCTTGTTTCCAATCCGTGGCGATCACGTGCCGCGTCGCATCGTCCGTCGAAGCCGACACAATGAAAGCCTGGTCCTCCCAAACCACGGGCGATCCGATCCCGGAGCCTGGAAGCGGGATCTGGAACGACTGATCCAGATTCCAAGGCCATGCTACCGGACTGGTGACGACGATCCCCTGACCGTCCGGTCCGCGAAACCGACTCCACGCTGCCGCTTCGCCGGTGAGCTCGCTCGGGGTTTGCGCATGAAGACTCGCCGCGAGAAGGCAACCCAACCACGCCGCACCTAGGATATCGCTTGCGCTCCTCATGGGAACATTCGCACTCCCACGGTCAGCAGGATGTTGGCATACCGCTGTACATCCGCGGTTTGCACCGTCAACACATGATCCTGCGTGGCCACCGCCTCGTAGAATTTCCACTTGTCGATCGGTTGCAAGTCCAACGCAACACCTGCCGCTCGGAGAGTCGCTCGGTAATCCTGCCATACCGGCGGATCGCCATCGAGCGCGTAGGGTCCGCTCGTCTCGGTTTGCATGGTGCAGACCGCTTCGATCGGGATCGCGGAAACAATCGCTTCGAGCACCTGATTGCAAGTGACGACGCCAGGCATCAGATTCAAGCTGACAAGCTCGCTCCGCGATCCCCGTTTGCTCGACGCCGGATAATTGCCATCGGCGATCAGAATGGTCGCATGATGCCCAGCCTCGCCGAGAATCCTCGACAGAGTGGGATGGATCAGTTTGCTTCGGAGCATGACGGAGTACCTGACGGGAAGATCGGATTGCGATTCCACCAGTTTAGTCCATCTCGCTCGACCGGCGAACCCCTGAGCCTACGCGTCCTTCGTGGCTGTTCGACGGACTTCACAAGCCAATTCATAGAGACGGGAGCGCAGGAAATCCAAGCGATCGTTGACCTCGCGATCCCTTTCTTCAGGCACGTTATGCCCATTGGCAGAACACAGGATGAGATCATTGAAGCTGCCCATGCCGCCGTAAGCGCCCCATCGCTCGACAAACTCAAGACGCATCGATCGCCATACTCATCGTTCGTCGAGAAGCCCAGGCCCGTTTTCGCTCGGGATGGCCCACCGGACCTGAGGCTCGTGGCCAGGCATCCATTGGAGCGGGTCCGACTCCAGCTGGTCCCTGGAAACCCGATTGATCGCATCGATCAGGTCAGGCTGGCCGAGCAGCGATTCCTGAAGCGGGCCGATCCATCCCTCGGGGCCCTCGACACGCGGAATACCGACGCCGTCGGATACGATCGCAATCGATGGCGAGGCGATCGAGGAAGCGAAATCGGTCGATCCAAAGCTGCTGGAGACCGCCTGGAGCCACCGGGCCAGCTGGGCCCTCAGCCGCTCGCTAGGCGTTGCCGATCCGCGATCGGTCGGCAGGTCGGTCGATCCCATCGCCGCTTCGGAGCCCGGCTCC
Organism: Planctomycetota bacterium; assembly: GCA_046342615.1. GTDB lineage: Bacteria > Planctomycetota > Planctomycetia > Pirellulales > Pirellulaceae > JBKCUI01. Next base: position 1,865 of record JBKDPB010000017.1, read on the forward strand.
GAGAGGCCATTGGCCGAGGCTGGAGAGGGCTGGACCCACTCCCCAAAGGCTCGAGCCGCTCCCTCCGCCAGGCTTCTGGCGGTCTGCTGCACGGCCGGAAGCGTTCGGGGGAGGATTGCCGAAAGGAAGGAACCGGGACTAGTCATCCGTCTCTTCGCTGCCCAAGGATCGTTCCATAAAGACCGTATTTCCGCCGCGCGTGGAATTTGGGAATGAGGAAGGTATCGGCATCTGGGATGCCTGGCATGAGTTTTTGGCCTGGGAAAAGTTCTCAAGCTATCGAGGCTGTATCATTCACCAAGGGCTGACGTAAAGTGCGTCGATGAATTAACCTAGAAATAACGTTTTTGCATCCAACCCTGTATTTTCTGGCGTTCGATGATCCTGTTGATCGACAACTACGATTCGTTTACCTACAACCTCGTTCAGCGGCTAGGGGAAATCGACTCGAATCTCGATGTTCAAACCTATCGCAACGACGAGTTGACGATCTCCCAGATCCGCGCCATGCAACCGAATCGGATTATCTTGTCGCCCGGCCCCTGCACCCCCAATGAAGCAGGTATTTGCCTGGATATCGTGAGGGAGTTGCACACCGATTTTCCGATCCTCGGCGTCTGCTTGGGGCACCAGTCCATCGGGCAGGCTTTCGGCGCGAAAATCGTGCGTGCCCCAGAACTTATGCATGGGAAGACCGATCGGATCCACCATGACAACCGGGGGATGTTCCGGGGTCTGGACAACCCGTTTGTAGCCACTCGCTATCATTCGTTGGTCATCCAACCCGATACGTTGCCCGAATCTCTCGAGGTCTCGGCCTGGGTCGACGATCCCTGCGGAAATCGGATTATCATGGGAGTTCGTCATCGACGCTTTGCCGTGGAAGGCTGGCAGTTTCATCCGGAGAGTTTTCTGACGGAGCCTGGTCCAACCTTGCTGGCGCGGTTCCTGTCGTGGAATGGTCCGGTCAACTCACCTTCCTTTTCCTAGTCCTCGATCCTACGCCCGTCCAGCAT
>JBKDPB010000018.1:0-10162 GCA_046342615.1 Planctomycetota bacterium
CTTGGTCTTCTCACGGCAGCAGCTCGACAAGATGTTCAAGCGGATCTAGCGTTCCCCAATTCCCATCTCCTAATTCCTACCTCCCCCTCGCCCCGCTGCGGGGAGAGGGGGTCGGGGGGTGAGGGGCTCCGCCCAACAAAATCGAGACTGCTGCATCCACGTTCCAAGCCCCTCTCGAGGGATTGTTTTTGCACAAGTCACTGCGCCCAAGCTAGAAGCATCGCAGCGATTGCGACACTGGATCCCACCACCGTCTGGCGACGGTAGCTACGGGGTGGGCTGGTCGTCCGCCTTGGGAGGACGTGTGATTTTGAGCGACCCGGGCCGGATCCATTTTTCCAGCGTAAACCAATCTCGCACGACACCGTGCAGGTCCTGCATGCGCAAATTGAGTTTATCTCCCGCGACTTCAATCATGACGTAATGATGTCCGGGATACGTTTTCGCGCTGAAGAATGCAGGGGTCGGAGCAAAGTCCTCTAGGTCCCCGCCACCGCCGCCTGCCAGCAAGTGGACTGTGCCTGCCGATAGATCAACGTGTCCTTCTCGGATCGGATGCGATCGCTCGTACAAATGAAGATGGCCGAACATCGCCAAGTCCACTCCATACTTCTCATAGAGCGGAACAATCCTGCGCACGAACGGGTCTCCGAAGTGGGATGGCTCCTTCCATGCATTGCCGTAGTCGTCCTCTTCGCCGGTGTAGGTGGCATGGTGATGACAGACAATCTTCCATTTCGCTTGCGATTGAGCGAGCTGTTGTTCGAGCCACTGGTATTGAATTCCCTCGGGCCCGAACTCGTCTTCCCGGCGGTTGCTATCGAGCATGAAGAACGCGACATCACCATACTGGAACGTGTAGTAGCCTTCAAGATCCGGATAGCGATGGTAGCGTTTGTACCAGTGCAGGTCGCTCTCGCCGTTGCCCGGAACTGCGAAGACCGGAATTCGGCTGGTCAATTGCGTCATGCCGACAAAATACTCGTGAGTCCACTCGTAACGGTGCGCGGTTTCGCCCGCGTCGGTCAGATCCCCGAGGTTGACGAGAAAATGAGGTCGCTCACTCCAAATCTGTTTCGCAAGTCGGTCGTTGATGTGCGGTCGAGATTCCGTATCGCCGATGACGGCAAAGCGGAACGGTTGGCCCGGAGGGACTGCGGTCTTGAAGGTTAACAAGCCGCTGGAAATCGTCTTGCTGGATGCGTCTGTCGCTGTGATCTTGTAGAAATACGAACTGTTGGACTCGAGTCCGTCGAGGGTGACTTCGTGAAGGCGGTCCAAACCTTCGAGTCGCTTGATTTGCCCGAGTTTGTCCGTGGTTCCCCATTCGATTTGTGCGGTCGACGCGCGGTCGGTTTCCCAGACGACCGCGACGCTGTTCGTGGTTGCGTGGTTGAGGTAGGGACCGGCAGTGAAATGAAACAAGTCGGGATAGAGTATTCCGTTTTGGACGCGCTGCTGAAGCTCCGCGAACCGGGCAGCGATCGCTTCCTGCGACAGTGCCTCGGAATGCACGCGCACTGCATGCACGAGGTTGGCTAGTTGCATAAACGGCTCGGCAGACATGTATGCTGCCAGCTCGAACTCAGGTTCCTCTGGCCAGTCGATGGTGTCGTGATGGAGGTGACCTTGAGCAACGGCGTTACCGTTCACGTACAGAATGGGCTCATGCCCGTCGTAGGTGCATACCACGTGGATCCATCGCTGTTTCCACCCACCCCACTTCTTCGTGCGGCTCTTGAGCTCCACGGTCTCACCCCCCGCCCCTCGCATCGCTACAAACGACTCCCAATCGCTAAAACCGATGGTGATCGGGATGCTGTCGTCCGACTCGCGTCCACGGAGTGCAAGGAGCACTGCGACCGGCTGATTGACATGGTGGCAGATCCACATCTCATAGGTGAAGGCTTCGCGAGGGATACCATCGGGATGGAGTAAATTCAAGCGTCGCTCGGTCGGAAGCTGGCCCTTAAATCGAATAGCGGGCAGCTCCATCGAAACCAAAGGATGCACCCCCTCGGGATTCGGAACCCGCGGACCGGGATGATTCGCGGCCTTGCCTGGCAATCGATAATCCGGAACGAAAACCCAGTCTGCGACCGGGGTTTGTGCCCATCCATGAACATCCATCATCGCGAACATCGCCAACGCGAATCGAATTGTAGAAATGCGTTTCATTTCACCCCACCAAATTCAAAAAAGGGCAAATCGTTTTCGTGCCTTGATTAGAACCTTTCCGAGCCCTTTGCTTCATAGCCATCACGAAAAATTTACATTCTTCGCTACCGGGTATCCCTCTCATTCCCAGACCCGACAAAACGTTATAATCATCGCGGGTACAGAATGATTCACCGTTTACCAGGATTCCGCCATGGGCACCGCAATCGATGATCCCGTCTCGCATGTGTTGGATTGTTTTCGTCAGCGAGGATCCTGCAATTACGGCAAGGAAGCGGTGACCCAGCAGGAGCATGCACTCCAGGCGGCATACGCCGCCGAGCAATCCGGCGCATCACCGCAATTGGTCGCTGCGTGTTTGCTGCATGACATCGGGCACATGCTGCACGATCTCCCGGAAGATGCGCCGGATCACGATATCGACGACGAACACGAACAACTCGGGGCCACTTGGCTGATCGATTACTTCGTTCCCGAAGTGGTCGAACCAGTCCGCCTGCACGTCGCCGCCAAACGGTATCTGTGCCATGCCGATCCCGGATACTTTGCGAAACTGAGCCCCCCCTCGGTCCAGAGCCTCGCGTTGCAAGGTGGCCCCATGACCGCCACCCAAGCGGCCCACTTTGAAAAGCACCCTCATTTCCAAGCCGCGATCCAACTCCGTCGCTTCGACGAAACCGCCAAAATCCCGGGACTGACAACGCCGCCGATCGAACATTATCGCAAGCACCTTGAGGAATCGCTGCTTCGAAAAAGCCAGGCGTAAACAGATTTTTTCTACGGCCGTTGAATTTTTCTCGGTTTCGGGGATGTTGCCGCGCCCCATTTCTTCCCTGCATCGGCCAACATCATTCATCCGATTTCGAATACCGCTTCGCTCCCCTTGGTCCTGAGAGTCTCTCATTTTTGGAGTGCTTTTACCAAAATCAATGTCCCAAACGCCGCTGCTCGATGTTCGAATGTTGTCGTATAGCTACAAGGGCAGGGTCGCGGTCGACGGTATTTCTTTTTCGATCCAGCCAGGAGAATTCTTCGGTCTCTTGGGTCCCAATGGTGCTGGCAAGTCGACCACCATCTCCTGTATCGCGGGGTTGATGAGCCGTTATGGTGGCGAAATGTTCTTTCGGGGCGAGACGTTTTCGCCTGCGCATCGATCGCTCGATCGGCAGCGGATCGGAATCGTTCCTCAAGACTTGGCCGTCTACGATAATCTTTCGGGCCGAGAGAATCTGCAAACGTTTGGAAGCTTATTCGGTCTCGTGGGAAGGAAATTGCACAGCGCTGTCGATCGCCAATTGGAGATCGCGGGCTTGATCGATCGAGCGCGGGATTTGGTCAAAACGTACAGCGGCGGGATGAAACGCCGCCTCAATCTCGCATGCGGCTTGATCCATCAACCCGAACTGGTTCTCCTCGATGAACCGACCGTCGGAGTGGATCCGCAGAGCCGCAGCCATTTGTTCGATTCGCTCCAGCAGATTCAATCGGAGGGGACGACGATCCTCTACACCACCCATTACATGGAAGAAGCTGAACGATTGTGCAACCGCATCGGCATCATGCATGGGGGGAAGATCATCGCTTGCGGCGCATCCGATGAACTCGCCGCGGCGAGCGGTTTGGCCAATCCCAATTTGGAACAGGTATTTTTGAACCTGACCGGTCGGAGTTTACAGGACTCATGAACACCCTTCGCTGCAGTTGGTTGCTCGCCAAAAAGGATCTTCGATGCTACTTCCGGGATCGCGGTGCCTTGGTGGTCGGCTTTCTCGTCCCCATCGCCTTGGTCACCGTTTTCGGTTGGGTGATGACCAGCATGTCGAGCGGACCGGGGGCGATGCCCAAGCCGATCCTCTACGTCGTGGATGAGGCATCGAGCGAATCGAGCCGCGCCTTCGTGGATCGATTGCGAAAATCAACCACGCTGCGAGTCCTCCCGAAATCCGATGCGCCCCCGCTGACTCGTCAAGATGTGGAAAGGAAAGTTGCTGACGGCGACGCGAGCCATGCGATGGTGATCCCATCCGGCTTCGATCTTCAAGACAGGACTGGCAACAACCCCCGTTTGATCCTATATCGCGATCCTGGTATGGCCATGGAGCAGCAACTGATTCAAATCGGCCTCTTCCAGGCTGCGATGGCCCAATCCGACGGAACATTGTGGTGGCAGGGACTCAAGAAGACCCTCATGGATGCCGGCCTAAACGAAGAGGAAGTCTTACAAGTCCAGATACCGGTCGATGCTCTGAACACTCTGATCGAAGAGAGTTTCGCGAAACGTGAAAACGAACGGGAATCGGATGCGAGCCCCAAGAGCGAACCGATCGATGCGCCGAGCAATGTTTCGAGCCCAATGGAAGGAATGATGGGGTTCATGACCAGCATGGTTCCAGTGGAAGACAAGACGATCGAACCACCATCCCGCCCTCGGAGCGTCACGTATCAAGCTGCGCAAAGTGTCGCCGGGATGACCGTCATGTCCCTTCTGTTTGCATTGACGGGTTGCGCATCGGTTTTGCTCGCAGAACGCGAAAAGGGAACGCTTCGGCGATTGTTCGCCATGTCGATCCCGAGGCAATCGGTTTTGTTGGGCAAGTTGATTTTTGCGGCGATCATCGGCATCGTCCAGGTATCGATCCTCTTCATCTATGGCGAGTTGATGTTTCGTGTCGGTTTGTTTCGCGACCCACTCACACTCTGTATGTTAGCCTTGACATGGGTCGCCGCTGCAACCAGTTTCGGCATGTTGATCGCATCGACCGCTCGATCAAGCGCTCAAGCCGACGGGTTAGCGCAGGTCGTCATCCTGGTGATGGCAGCCCTGGGCGGTTGCTGGTTCCCCTTGCAGTTGACGCAGTTGCCTACGCTCCTGGACATCGCATCCAAATCGATGATGACCTATTGGGCCATGTCGGGCTTCCAAGGCATGCTGTGGAACCAACTGGATCTCTCCAGTAGTAAGATCCAAATCGCCCTGGGATGGCAATGGGCCTGGGCGATCGTGCTGATGGCCTTGGCAATGGTGATGTTTCGAAGAAACTACACCCGAGACTGAGTTCCTCACTGAATTGGTCCTACCCAAGGCTCCCTGCGACTCGTCTGTCGAACCCAAGGACTGGCCGATACCCTGGCGGACGATCCGTCGAGCGCCGTTGGGACAACGGCTCTACATTTGCTTTATGGCACTTGGAGGTCGTAGCCCATTGCGATCAGTTTCTGTCGGATCGCGGCGATCGTTTGGTCGACCAATGCATCGACGCGAGGTACCGCGGCATCGATCTCGGTCTTGCAGATCTCGAATTGGTCCCGATGCGTCTTGGTCGGTCCATGCGTCGATGACATCATCCCAAACAACGCCCCATTCAATCGCTCCGCGGTTGCCGGAACCGATTCGATGTAACGCTCCTGTAGGATTGGGTTCCCCTGCAATTGCTTCTCCAGCTTCTTCGCATCGAGCGTCGCTTGCCGGATTTCCGCCCAAACGGGCCCCAGCTCCGGAGCACTATCCTTGACCACCTCCTCGGCTTCCTCAAGTTGCTCGATCCCTCGCTCCAGCTTGGTGACCGCCCGTTGCAAACGATGCTGGAGCGCAACGACCTGCGTCTGAAATTCCAGGGCTTGCTGACGATCGACCGGGGGCATCGACGGCTCTACCATCGGCTCTACGTTGAACGAGACCGGCTCCGAAATCGTTTTCGCGTTTTGCCCATCCCACTGCATGACCACCGCCGAGTAATTGCCGGGGAGCGCCATCGGACGAAGTCCGGTCCCCCGCAACGGCGCCTTCTTCAGATCCCACGCCACGCGATGCAGCCCCTTGTCCGTAGGTAACGTTACCCGTGCCACGAACGCACCCGCGGCATCCGTGATGCGAATAAATCGCATGGGCACCAACTCCACAGCTTCCTTTTCCAGTTCAGCAAGCGAAGCGACCTTAGCGTCTTTGTTTTCCTTCTTCGCGTTCTGCTCGGCCTCGGTCCGGGTCTCTTTCAGGGATTTGAAGGCTTCCTTCAAATGGACCGTAAAGACCGCGCCATACGTTGGGTTGTCCGCGACGAAATAGCTGTCGCCTTGAAACCCTTCGCGGCTCCCCATGCCACCGAGTCGATCCACAGGCACATACCACCAAGTTCGCCGCACCGGGAACAAATGCGACTCCTTGTCGAGTCGCTCGGTCGACAGCTCACGCAGCGCGGAGTAATCATCGAGCACGTAGAAGCCTCGCCCAAAGGTCGCGGCCACCAAATCGTTTTCCCGTTCTTGGATGGCTAGATCGCGAACCGGAATGTTCGGCAGTCCGCTGGAGCACTTGAACCACTTCTTGCCGCCATCCACCGATGCAAAGACTCCGAATTCCGTCCCGAGGAACAACAAGTTTGGTTGCACATGATCCTGTTCGATGCGCCACACGAGATGGCGTTCGGGCAACGTCGTCGCGATCGATGTCCATGTCTTGCCGCGATCGGCGCTCTTGATGACGTACGGTTTGTAGTCTCCCGTTTTGTGGTGATCGAGGCACGCGTAAACGGTGTCGGCATTGTGGCGGTCGGCTTTGACGTCGTTGACGAAGGCACCCTCGGGTACATCGAAGAAGCGATCGACCTTGCGCCATGTCTTACCTCCGTCCTCGGTAATCTGGATCAGCCCATCATCGGTGCCGACGTAGAGGAGCCCTTCGACGAGGGGCGATTCGCTGACCGAGGTGATGTTGCCGTAGGAACTCATCGCCATCAAATCGAACCCTGCATCGACACCCCAAACGCGACCCATGATCGGAAGGGTCCAGCGATCGATCCCTTTCGAAAGATCGGGGCTGATGGTGGTCCAGGAGTCGCCGCGATCGTCGCTGCGGTGCAGTTTGCGGCTGCCGAAGTAGATCCGTTTTGGATTGTGGGGACTGATCAGGATCGGCGAATCCCAATTGAATCGGAAACTCTCTTCACCAGCAGGTGGCTGTGGCTTGATGTCGACCGCTTGACCGGTTCGCCGATCGTAGCGGTGGATAAACCCTTGCTGAGCTTCGCAGTAGATGATGTTCGGATCGGTCGGGTCGATCGCGTTGTCGTGGCCATCGCCACCCAGGACCACTTGCCAATCCGAATTGGCGATTCCCTGAACAAAACGGGTAGCCGAGGGTCCGTACTGGGTGTTGTTGTCCTGGGTTCCTCCGACCACGTGATAGAAAGGCAGGTCGTAATCGACGTCGACCTTATAGAATTGCGTTACCGGCAGATTGGGAAAGAATCGATACGACTTGCCGAAGTCGTTGGATTGGTAGACACCGCCGTCGCAGCCGACCAATAGGAAATTGGGGTCGGTGGGATGGAAAACGACCGCGTGATTATCGACGTGTTTGGTGCGTCCTTCGATGGGTATAAAGGTGCGGCCCCCGTCGAGGCTGCGGACCAAGGTGTCATTCGCGTGGTAGATGACATCGAAGCGATGGGGATCGAGAAAAATTTCCTGATAATAGTGAGGACCGGTACCGCCGGCCACAAAGTCGCTGCGCTGCTCGAAGGACTCACCGTGGTTCTCGCTTCGAAAGAATCCTCCCTTGCGATTGGGGAGTTCGATGGTGGCGTAGACGACGTTGCTATGTTGAGGCGAGACCCCCAGCGCGATCTTTCCTTTGTCGCCGCCGGGAAGACCTTGGGTCAGCTCTCGCCACGTCTCACCTCCATCGGTCGATTTATGGATGCTCGATTCCGGGCCGGTATCAAGAAGTGCCCAGACGGTGCGGTGGCGCTGGTGGGTCGCGGCGTACATTGTGTCCGGGTTTTGCGGATCGATCACAACATCGGTGACGCCTGTGTAGGGTCCTTTGCTGAGGACATTTTTCCAGGTGGCGCCGCCATCGGTGGTTTTAAACAGCCCGCGTTCGCCTCCGGAAGACCAAAGGGGGCCTTGGGCAGCGACGAAGACGATGTCCGAGTTGCGGGGATCGATCAAGATCTTGCTGATGTGCTCGGATTGCTTGAGTCCCATATTCACAAACGAGCGACCTCCATCCTTGCTGCGGTAGACGCCATCGCCGAAGCCGACATGTCGACCGCTGACATTCTCACCGGACCCGACCCAAACGGTATCGCTTTGCTGCGGGTCGATGGTCACACACCCGATGGAATAGGAGGGTTTGTCATCGAAGATGGGGGTAAACGTGATGCCCGCATTCGTTGTCTTCCATAGATTTCCAGATCCGACCGCGACATACCACGTGTTGGGTTGTTTCGGATCGAGGGCAATGTCGGCGATCCGGCCGGCCATGAAGGCAGGACCGATGCTTCGGAATTTGATGGCTCCGACCAGCCCCGAATCGACACGGTCCGCGAGCGTTTTTGGAGCTTGGGTTGTGGATTCTTTCGCAGACGCTGCGGAGGATGCGGCCGCAGGGTCTTGGGCAAGCAATCCTCCGGACCTGTTCGGAAGAAGGCAGCCGAGGCTGAAAACAAAAAGACAGAGCGGAATTCTCATGGTGCCGATCTTATGTTCGAAAGATTAAGGGGGCTCGCGTCGGATACCCATTCCAGTTTGGTTGGACGAGTCCAGGCCGTCAATTGCGCCAACGTGGAGCAAGGATATCCACCGCGAAATCCCCGTGCAGGATGCGGTTATTAGGCGTTCATTCGGATAGGGCAGATTCCATGGCTGGTGTGAACCAAGACACCCCAGAACGGCTACTGATTGGGTTACAATGCCTCCTGGTGACGGTTAACCCAACGTAGATCATCCTTAAACAATGAAAATTTCAGCCGAAGGCGCCATGATCGGCGCATTGACCGGAGCAATAGCACGCAGCGCTGTCGTGTTTTTGCACCTCGGTGGCAGCGCTCCACTGGCCATCTATCTCCCTTCAGCAGCCATCGGCATATTGGTGGGCTTCATTGCTGGTGCGACGGGAAACCCATGGCGGGGCGCCTTAATCGGAGCACTGCTTTCAGGGGTCGTCTTCGAGTTGTTTATGGTTTCCTGCGCATCGCTCATCGGAACCATAAGCCAAAAGCATGCTGAGGATTTCATTTGGGCCACCGCGATCTTCGCGCTGGAAATGGGCGCCGCAGGCTTGCTCGCAGGCGGAATCGGTGGATGGGTCGGGTACATCAACGAACGGTCGCCAAGCAAGCCTGGAAAAGACGAAGGCGAAACTTCCCAACGGGCTTCCATGGATTAAGTGCTTATCCGAAAACCATCGGAAACCGCGGCTAGCGCCAGAGCGGCTAATGGTTTTCGGATAGGCCCTGAGGTTCGGAGCCCTATGCTCAGCGTGAAAACGAAAAAACCCCGCGGGAACTTGCGTTCACGCGGGGTTTTTTAAAAACCGGCGATACCTACTTTCGCACTGGTATGCACTATCATCGGCTCGGAAAGCTTAACTACTGTGTTCGGGATGGGAACAGGTGATCCTTTCCGACATGGTCACCGGGAGAGAACCATGCAAGCGGTAGCCTGCATGGCCCTGTGTTGGATTGGTTTATGGCATTGCTTCGAGAAATGACTTCGGTATCGCGTCTCGAGTGGAGAGCGAGATACCGATGGTCAAGCGTTCGTCCGTTAGTACTGGTTAGCTGAACACCTTACGATGCTTACACATCCAGCCTATCAACCTGGTGGTCTACCAGGGGACTTTCGCATTACTGCTACGAAACCTAGTCTTGAAGAGGGCTTCACGCTTAGATGCTTTCAGCGTTTATCCTTTCCATAGTTAGCTATCCAGCCGTGCCACTAGCGTGACAACTGGGACACCAGAGCTATGTCCAACCAAATCCTCTCGTACTAAGGTTGACCCTTCTCAAGTTTCGTGCGCCCACGGTAGATAGGGACCGACCTGTCTCACGACGGTCTGAACCCAGCTCACGTACCGCTTTCATTGGCGAACAGCCAAACCCTTGGGAGCTTCTTCACCCCCAGGATGCGATGAGCCGACATCGAGGTGCCAAACCGCCACGCCGCTGTGGACGCTCGGTGGCGATAAGCCTGTTATCCCCAG
>JBKDPB010000019.1:0-3628 GCA_046342615.1 Planctomycetota bacterium
ATTGAAGGACGCGCTCGAGCTCCCGAAAAAGTTATACGTCCCTCCTGCGACCATCCCTCGGTGGAACTCGCGGAAGAGTGCCGAGGTCGTCGCTCGAAGTGGATTGTTTCCCGCTAGGGAATGATCGTTGATGCCACCGATCCACAAATTTTGTCCGAAACTGAAATATTCGTTGGTCTGGACACAAAAGGTGCGAGCAACCGGTGCACCATTCTCTCGGATGATGAATTCGCCACCACCATAACCTCCGGGGCGGCTTGCGATCCCCTCATTGAGCGTGATGACCTTGCCGACTGTGGCGACCCAGGCAGCCTGCAGGTTGTGTGACGAAACGACAAGGACGATGACCGCGACCAGCGACGACAGAGACTTCATGGGGCGAATCCAGGAGAAACAAGGGAGCACATCAAGGTTTCGGACGCACATGCGGGAGGCTCTGACTAACCTGTTTTTTCCGTTAGGTAGATCCTCAACATTACATGATCATAATTAAGCGTAGTTCGGATGCAACCAATGGGGAGGACCATGGGCCTGAGGTAATTGGATTTTTGGTTTGCCTCTGGCGTTTTCGTCGGATTTCGGGCCGTTTTTGGAGATTCTGAGACGGCAGCGGAAGGAACGGCTCGCCCCCCCTTTCTGGTGGCCCCGCCACCGGGATTCCTATGGACTTGGCCACGGAGTTAGGACTACAAGAGAAGGCGTCATTTTCCACTGTTCTCTATGTCCCGGCTCCGAGAGTATGGCTAGCGAAGGGGATCCGAAAATTCGCCGCGTCGCCATCGTGCTGCAAAGCATGGATGCCGATACCGTCAGGAAATTGCTTGCCCAGTTCCCCGAGGGAGCCGCGCGTGCGATTCGTCGCGCATTGGCGAATTTAGGGAATGTGACGTCAGCCGAGCGAGCAGCGGCTGCCCAAGAATTGCACCGGCTGATGGGCACGCCCAACCGAGCCCCATCGAATGACAATCCAGCCGCGCAGTTTCTCGATCAGGGGAGAAGGATCGAAGACGCAATCCAGTTCTCGCCGGAAGCGCGAGAACGGGCGAGCGAGGAGATCCGCTTGCCCATGCCCTCCTCCGACACGGCAGGGCAAGCTCGAACCTGGCTCGATATCCCGCCTGCGACGCTCGCCGAAATCCTGCAGCACGAACGCCCCACGGTGGTCGCTGCTATCCTCCACGAGTTGCCCGTCGTGATGGCAACCTCCGTGCTTCAATTGCTTCCGATTTCGACAGCAGCGGAATCCATGGCTGCAATGCCACAACTCCACCGCAACGACCCGTCGGTTCTCGCCGAGCTACTGGAACAGGTTCGCGCCAAAGTCGACGATGCCGTTCGATGCCAAAAGCAGAACATGGAAGGGCTCGCGAAACTCAAAGCAATCGTGGCACACGTCCCAGAAGACCAGAGGTATCTCTGGTCAACGGCGTTGAGCAATTTCGATCCCCATCTACCCTCGGTCTTGGGATGCACCCAAGGGGATGCGGTCGACCTGCCCGCCGTGCTCGCATTCCCGCGGCAGGCGAATTCGATCAACCCATCCACCACCGAACGAGAGCATCGATTCGTAGCCTCGGCTGCGCCCGAAGAAGTGCCTGCGACGGCTGTTTCGAGTGACAAGGCCAGTCCAGTTCCTGTCTACGTGTCCCTTTCCGATTTGCTGAATCTCGACGATGCCGACTTCGTCGAGGTCCTTCATTCGGTCAAACCAGCGACCGTTTTGCTAGCGCTGACCGGAGCTGAGCCTGGATGGCTGAAGCGTGTCGAGCGATTAATGCCGAAAAAGGATTTGCCCCGATTGAGACGACGGGTTCATGCATTGAGCGACGTGACGCTCCACGAAATTGACAACGCTTGTGCCACGATTCTTGAGAATGCCAACTCCCTTCATGCGGAGGGGCGTATCGGCAGCGGCGCCGTCCGCACCCTATCCGAAGCAGCCTAGAAAACGTTCCCTATGGCAACGGTACTTAAATCCCGACAAATGCAAGATGGCATGAACACGGCTCAAGCCGAGGTGTTCAATTGGGACGACGTGGCAGGGCGAGCGAAGGACTATCTTGAATCGATCAAATCAGAGGCCCGCACGATCCTGGAAAACTGCGCCAAGGAGTGCGAGGAGCTGCGAGAAAAGGCCCGCCAGGAAGGGATGAGCGTTGGGGAAGCGCACGTGGAGCGGTTGGCCCACCAAATCGCCATGCAGGTGGCTGCCGACAAAATGCAACATGCAACCCAATCGATTCAGCAGATCTGCATCGATCTCGAAGAGGCGACCCAACAGTGGCTGCGCGAATGGCAGCATGAAACGATCGCCATCGCGATTGGAGTCGCGGAGAAACTCGTCGCCCGTCACGTCGAAACCGACCCGTCGATTTTGCTCAAATGGATTGACGATACGGTTCGGATGGTCCATTCACAGAAAAAGATCGTGATCCGATTGCATGCGGACGACGCGGTCATCCTCTCGAATGCTTTATCGGAAATGCTTGAGAATTCACTTCCGAACACAGAGATTCAAGTGGTCGACGACGCGAGTGTCGGACGTTACGGGGCTATCATTCAGTCCGCCGACACAACCATCGATCGCTCGCTAGCGGTCCAAATGAAGCGACTGGAGCAGGAGCTTCGATGACCCTTCCAGGCCCGACGACAGAATCCCAGCGAATCGAGGATTTGCTGCGTTCGTTTCCGAGCATTCCACAGAGTCGTCAGTGGAGTGGAACGCTCCATCGCGTGATTCCCGCTGCGATATCCGGTAGGGTGCGCAGCATTCGAGGAACCACCATTGTTGTGGATGGTCTTCCCGTTCCCGTAGGCTCGGTGGTTCGCATCGAACGCCAAGGAGACTCGCCCCTGGAAGGAGATGTGATCGGGTTCGATTCGGGTCGAACGCTCGTCGCTCCGTTGGACAACTTGGACGGCGTCAGCTCAGGGGAACGTGTCGAACTGTATCGCTCGTTTCGCTCCGTGCCGGTAAGCCAGGAAATTGTTGGACGGGTTGTGGATGCGGCGGGTCACCCCATCGACGGCGGGCCCGCTCTCCCCATGGGATGGCGGATACCGGTTGATGCTCCTCCCGTCCCCGCGCTGGCTCGACCACCTATCGATGCGATCCTCGCGACCCGCGTGCGAGCGATCGACGCGATGCTGACGGTCGGCAAAGGGCAACGGCTGGGCATCTTTGCCGGGTCGGGTGTCGGAAAGAGCACTCTCCTCGGGATGCTGGCGCGCGGCACCGAAGCCGATCACGTCGTCATCGCGTCGATCGGCGAACGAGGACGGGAGGTGAGAGAGTTTCTCGAGCGGGATTTGGGGGAGGCCGGGCGGGCCAAATGCACAACCGTCGTAGCAACCAGCGACCAGCCAGCGCCAAAACGCATCCTCGCGGCAAAGACCGCAACCGCGATCGCAGAATCCCTTCGCGATCAAGGAAAATCGGTGCTGCTGCTCATGGACTCGGTAACTCGATTCGCGATGGCGCAGCGCGAGATCGGCTTGGCGGCCGGGGAAGTCCCTACAACCCGCGGTTATCCCCCCAGCGTCTTCTCCCTTCTCCCTCAATTGGTCGAGCGATCGGGGCGATCCCAGCGAGGCAGCATCACGGCGTTCTACACCGTCCTCGTCGAAG